>JAQVET010000056.1 GCA_028697615.1 Minisyncoccota bacterium | reverse complement strand
TTTAAAGATATTTGATGAAATTCTTAATTTATTAGATGACTTAAATTTAGTTTTATTAGATGACTTAAATTTAGTGAAAAATGATCCCAAAGCAAATTGTTTAATTGAAAAATTAAAATTACAGCTTAAAAAAGAACCTCAAAGAAAAATTGTTATTTTTTCCGAGTATCGCGATACAGTAAAATATCTAAAAGATATATTAGATAGAGAGTTTCCTAATAAAGTTTTAAGCATTGTTGATAATTTATCCAAAAAAACAATAGAAGAAATAAATAAAAACTTTGATGCTTCGCATCCAAAAGAAAAACAAGAAGATAAATACAAGATACTCCTGGCTTCTGATATGATTTCTGAGGGCTTTAATTTAAATCGTGCAGGGATGGTAATCAATTATGACATTCCTTGGAACCCAGTTCGTGTTATTCAACGAGTTGGAAGAATAAACCGAATCAGTAAAAAGGTTTTTGATGAACTTTATATTGTCAATTTTTTCCCAACTGAAAAAGGGGCAGAATTGGTAAGATCTCGTGAAATTGCTTCCAATAAAATGTTTTTAATCCATAACACTTTAGGAGAAGATGCCAAAATTTTTGACATTGATGAAGAACCATCGGCCTCAAAACTTTATGAAAAAATTCAGCAAAATCCTGAAGAGATTGAAGAAGAAAGTTTTTATACAAAAATATATAAAGAATTTAATGAAATAAAAAAGCAATATCCTGAATTAATAAAATCTTTAGATAACTTTCCTTTAAGAGTTAAAGTAGCAAAAAAATATTTAGAAGATGAGCTTTTTGCATTTATTAAAAAAGGAAGATTATATATTTATAGCGCTAAAATGGATGAAAATTTAAAATATAATTATTCACCAGTTACTTTTGAAGATGTTATTGATAAAGTCCGTTGTAATTATAACGAATCTCCAGTTGAATTGAGCAATAATTTTTGGGATTTATACGAAGGTATAAAAAATTTCAAAGAAGGAAAATCGCAAATGCCTCTCCCAGAAAACAGTATTGAGCAAAAAGCAAAAAATAACCTTAAAACATTGATAAAACTTCAAAACGATAAAATAAGTACTTATAAAAATTTTCTTAATATGCTGCTTGAAGATATTGTTGATTACGGAACGCTTCCGGATTATACCCTGCGTCGGATAACCAACCTAGAAAGCGAAAGCGAGGATAAAATTGCAAAATCAATAAAGGAAATTGAAGCATTAAAAAAAGAACTTGGTGAAAATTATTTAGATAAAGAAAAAGAGAGACAAAAGAATTTAAAGAAAGAAATAATTGTGGCAATAGAAAATCAAAAATTATGAGCGCCAAAGAAATTTTACAATCAATAGTTAATGATTTTGATATTTCAAGATTTGAACAATTTTTTCGCCAAAAGAACGATAAATTAAATTTTCCTTATGAAGATTTAAGCGTTGGCAATTTAGATAATTTTAGTGATGGTAAAAAAATAGCCAAAGCCCAACTTGAAGACGGAGATTTAATTGTTTGTTCTATTTTAGTTAAAAAAGAGCTTACAGAGCGTTCGGGTAAAAAATCTCAATACGAAATAGGTAAACAAATATTAAAACAGCATCAAGCAGATGCTGGGATTTTTATTTTTTATGATTCTAAAGGAGATTTTCGTTTTAGTTTAATTTATACCAACTATTTAGGAAAACGCAGAGATTGGAGCACTTTTAAAAGATTTACTTATTTTGTTAGTAAAAACCAAACAAATAAAACTTTTCTTAAACAAATAGGAGATGGCGATTTATCAAGTATAAAAAAAACCAAAGAAGCATTTTCAGTAGAAAAAGTCACAAAAGAATTTTATGATGAAATACAAAGTTGGTATTTCTGGACAATGGATAAAATTAAATTTCCAGAAGATTATCAATATAGCAAAGATGTAGTCAAGGATAAAGAAATACGCAACGCAACAAATCTTATTCGCTTAATTACAAGGATTATATTTATTTGGTTTTTAAAAGAAAAGAATTTAGTGTCAGCGGATTTATTTTCAAAAGAAAAACTTGAGAAGACTATTCGAGATTTTATGAAGGATAAAAAGGCATCTAATTTTTATAATGCTATTTTGCAGAACCTTTTTTTTGCTACGCTTAATCAAAAAATGAATGAAAGGAAATTTACCGAGAACAAAGGTTATCCCGCTAATAAAAAAGAATATGGCGTTAAAAATCTTTATCGTTATGAGGATAAATTTTTAATAAGCAAAAATGAAGTTTTGAAAATTTTTGAAAATATTCCTTTTTTAAATGGTGGATTGTTTGACTGTCTTGATAAAGAAGATGAAACTGGGAAAGTTGTTTATATTGATGGATTTTCAAGAAATCCGGCAAAACAAGCAATTATCCCTGACTATTTATTTTTTAAGGAGGATGAGGAGGCGGTTGACCTTTCAAAATATGGACTCGGGAAAAAACAAGTTAGGGGATTAATTGAAATTTTAAATAATTACAATTTTACTATTGATGAAAATACACCCCTTGATCAGGAAATAGCATTAGATCCAGAACTTTTAGGGAAAGTATTTGAAAATCTACTTGCTTCATACAACCCGGAAACAGCAACCACAGCAAGAAAAGCTACAGGTAGTTATTACACGCCCAGAGAGATAGTTGATTATATGGTGGAAACAAGTCTGTTTGAATACCTCAAAGAAAAATTTCCTGAAATTGGAGAAGAAAAAATTAAAACACTTCTTTCTTATTCAGAAGAAATTCCGGAGTTTTCAGAGGAAGAAAAACAAAAAATAATTACAGAAATAGATAAAATTAAAATTCTTGACCCAGCTTGCGGTTCCGGTGCTTTTCCTATGGGGATATTACATAAACTTGTCTTTGTTCTACAAAAAATAGATTCTAAAAATAAATATTGGCGTGAATTGCAACATCAAAAAGCGCTTGAAGAATTTAAAAAAGTTTTTAAGCAAAATAATAAAAACCAAAGAGAAGAATTGTTAAAAGAAATAAATGAGACCTTTGACGAAGGAATACACTACCCTGATTATGCTCGTAAATTATATTTAATAGAAAATTGTATATACGGCGTTGATATTCAGCCCATAGCAATTCAAATCTCAAAATTAAGATTTTTTATCTCTCTTGTTTTGGATCAGAAAGTTGATAGAAAAAAAGAAAATCTTGGTATAAGAGCATTACCCAACCTTGAAACAAGATTTGTATCAGCAAATACATTGATATGCCTTGATAAACCAGACGGAATATTATTCTATACACCAGAAATTAAAAACATTGAAGAAGAGATCAAACAGCTTCGTCATAAATATTTTTTTGCCAAATCCCGTTCAGAAAAACGTAGTTATCAAGAAAGAGATAGAGAACTTCGTAAGAAATTACAGGACGCTCTCAAGAAAATTGGCTATACAACAGATTCATCTAAAAAAATTGCTAATTTTGACCCCTATGATCAAAATGCTTCTGTAGATTGGTTTGAACCTGAATGGATGTTTGGAGTAAAAGACGGCTTTGATATTGTAATTGCTAATCCGCCATATATAAAACAAGAAAGAATAAAGGATCAAAAACCAATACTGAAAAAACAAAATTATGAGGTTTTTAATTCTACCTCTGATATTTATACTTATTTTTACGAAAAAGGGTATCAACTTTTAAAACCAGAGGGTATTTTATGTTTTATCTCCAGCAATAAATGGCTGCGGGCAAAATACGGCGAAAAATTAAGAAAATTTTTAAAAGAAAAAACTACCATTAAACAAATTATTGATTTTAATGGCTATAAAGTTTTTGAAGCTACTGTTGATACAAATATTATTCTTTTTCAGAAAACAAAACCATCAAATAATATAATTTATGTCTTAAGCATTCAACCAGATTTTACTCCATCAACTAATATTACTGATTATTTTAAAGAACATAAATTGCAAATAAAACAATCAGATCTTGATATTAATTGCTTTACTTTTGGAGATAAATCAGTGCTCAATCTTAAAAAAAAGATAGAGCAAATTGGCACACCGTTAAAAAATTGGGATGTAAAAATTTATTACGGAATAAAAACCGGACTCAATGAAGCTTTTATCATAGATAGCGCTAAAAGGGAAGAAATATTAAATAATTGCCAAGATGATGACGAAAGAGAAAGAACCAAAGCCATTATCAAACCAATTCTTCGTGGTAGAGATATTTATCGCTACGGCTATAAATGGGCAGGATTGTGGGTAATAATTGTAAAATATGGATTTCATACAGAAATAGAAAAAAATTATCCTGCAGTTTTAAATCATCTTACTAAATATAAAAACTTTCTTCAAAACAGAGGGCAATGCCGATATTCGAGAGGAGGCAAAAACAACATTGGGCAACATCATTGGCTGGAATTAGATAATAATCCCAGAGATAATTATCTTAACGAATTTGAAAAAGAAAAGATTGTGTGGCAAGAAATAGTAAGAGAATCAAGCTTTACTTACGATAAAAATAACTTCTATTGTGAGGCAACAACATTTTTGATGACAGGAAAGAATTTAAAATATTTAATCGCAGTACTAAACTCAAAACCTGCAACATTTTTGTTTAAGCAATTTTATGCTGGTGGTGGACTTGGAGAAAGTGGTTATAGATATAAAAAAGCATTTCTAGAACAACTTCCTATTCCCAAAATTTCTGAATTAGAACAACAACCCTTTATTAACCTTGTTGATAAAATTCTTGCCATTACAAAAGATGAAGATTATTTAGAAAATCCTGAAAAACAAGCCAAAGTCAAAGAATACGAAAATCAAATTGATGAATTAGTTTATAAACTTTACAACCTTACTGACGAGGAGATTAAAATTATTGAAGAAAATGAATAAGCATCACCCATCTCTCCAAAAATATATAATAGCTACACGAAAGTTTTTGGAACAACTTCCAG
>JAQVET010000055.1 GCA_028697615.1 Minisyncoccota bacterium | reverse complement strand
GCTATGGTTGTCCTTGCCGCCGCACTTACTTGCAGGGGCCAAAGAAAACCTTTATTTGCAATAGTTGTTGGGAAGACAATATGTAAGATTTTATGGATATTTTTAAATTGATTTTTTCCAGAAGAACTATAAGAAGGTTTCTGAATAAAAAAATCGACAGGAGTTATTTAGAAAAAATGGTTCAACTGGGAGCGCTAGCTCCCAGCAGAGTTAATATGCAACCTTGGGAATTTATAATTGTTGACGATAAAAAACTAAAACGAAAAATTTTTAAAAATATCCTTTGGGGAAGCAAAAATTCCATTAATAAGGTATTTGCCGATCCCCAATACGCTCCCGCCGCCTATATTGCTATTCTTGTTAATGCAAAAATCAGGGATGTGGGATATGAGTATGAAATTGGAGCCTGTGCAGAAAACATTATGTTATACGCTTGGAGTTTGGGGATTGGAAGTGTTTGGTTTCACGCTTTAAATAGGGAAAAAATTATTTCTCTTTTCCAAATACCGACAGAAAAAATTT
This sequence comes from Minisyncoccota bacterium, assembly GCA_028697615.1. Taxonomy (GTDB): domain Bacteria; phylum Patescibacteriota; class Minisyncoccia; order Minisyncoccales; genus JAQVET01. The sequence goes on along the minus strand of JAQVET010000055.1, from coordinate 4,435 downwards.
TTGATTCTTTAATTGGTTTGGGATATCCAGCCCATACGTCAAAAATTGCCAAATTTTCAAACAATAATTATCTCTATAGTATAGATGAGAGTCTAAATCTGATCGTTCCCAAAAGAGATATTAAAACTCTTACATATTATAATATTTATGGACATTTTAAGTGAATTAAAGAAATTAAGTCTTGCAGCTCTATCTGATGCCTTGGATCAGCTTAATATAGATGGCGGTTGCAAAGGAATCTTTCCGCGATCTAAAAATAAGGTTATAGTCGGAAAAGCATTTACGGTTAAATTTTCAAAAGTAAGTCCAGGAACATTTGCTAAAGCGGCTGATTACATAGATAAAGTTAAACCTGGAGAGGTAATAGTAATTGATAATGAAGGAAGAGATTATTGCACGGTTTGGGGAGAAATATTGACCCAAGTAGCAATGTATAAAAAATTAGTCGGAACAGTGATTGACGGAGCCTGTAGAGATATTGAAACCGTTGCTAAATCTAATTATCCAGTATTCTCAAAATATGTTTTTATGAAAACCGGTAAAAATAGAGTTAAACTTGCTTTTGTTCAGAAACCAATTGTGGTATCAGGAATTAGGGTAAATCCAGGAGATTATATCAGAGGAGACGAAAGTGGAATTTTGGTGATCTCCGCTGGAAAAGTTGAGGCTACTATAACTAAGGCAAAAGAAATAGAGGCAAACGAGAGAAAAATATTGACAGCGATTAAGCAGGGTGTCCCTCTTAAAAAAGCTAGAATTACTTTTTCTTACAATTTTAAGCCGCCAAAAAATGAAAATCGTTGACGTTACTCTTAGGGAAAGTGTTTTTTGCCCACCGGTAATAAAACTGAAAGATGCCCTAGAAGTTATACGGAGATTAAGTGAGGCGGGTTTAGATTATATTGAAATTGGATATCTAAAACACAACCAGGGAAAATCTCCCTTTCTCAATTATCAAGCAGATTATATAGAGAGGGCTTTTTGGGCTTGTGGGGGTAAATCTAAGTTGAGCGCGATGATTCATCCGTCGGACTTTGTCAATTCTCAAATTTGGGATAAAAAGATAATTAAAAAGCTTTCCTTAATAAGAATTACTGCCGATGGTGAAAACTTTAATGAATTACCTTCAATTTTAGATTATTTCTCTCGTCAGCATTTAGAAGTAAGTGTGAACTTACTCCGGAGTAACCGTTATTCACTAGCTCAATGCCAAGAATTTTGTTCAAAAGCAGAAAAAATAGGAGCAGACTTTTTTTACCTTGCCGACTCTAACGGTCATTTTCTGCCGCAGGAAGTCGAAGAATATATAACTGCTCTTAAAAAAATATCTAAAAAAATTAAAATAGGTTTTCATCCTCACAATAATTTGGGTTTAGCCCAAATAAATGCCTTTGTAGCAATGAAATGTGGTGTGGATATTGTTGATAGTTCTATTTTAGGTTTTGGCAAAGGAGCAGGAAATTTAAGAACGGAACTTTTTCCACTTTTACTTTTAAGAACAGGAACAAAATTTGAGAAGCCAATTGATAAGTTTTATCGCTTTTTTAAGCTAGCTCAATATTTCCGTTGCAAAGTTGCCAAGCCTAGTAGTTTCGAAGAGCAATATAAGTTTTCTCTATACGGTCTTTATGATGTTGATTTGGATGAAGATAAAAAAATTGTGGATCTTGCCTGTCAAACTAAGATTAAAGATTATGAATTAGCATTTGCTTATCTCAAAGAAGGTAGAAATTTAGATAAGCTTAAAAAATCGCTAGAAAATTTAAAGTTTAAAGATGGAAAATAATGAGTTTAGGAAAATAAAAGACATTGTTAAGTTTTGTAAAATAAAGGTTCCTTATTACCATAATTTACTGAATCGTTTTGAATTGAATAGTGTTCCTGACTTTGGAAAAATTCCACTTTTAACCAATAAAATTTACTGTAATAATACACCGCCGGTAAGCAATTCTCTTCTTTCAAGAAAAGCCTCGGGATGTTTCGTTTTTTCCTCTGGGGGAACTACAAGCGAACCTCGATATATTTTGCGCGATTTTGCCGATTTTGACTATCAAATTCAGGACTATGAGGGTCTTAACCTCGGGCCTAATGATACCGTGATTAATTTGTTTATGCCTGGACTCTGGGGTATATTTACCAGCGCAAATATTACCCTGATGCGCCTTGGTTGTCGAATCATTCCTTTTGGAGGCACTAATCTAACTGAGAAGGATAAACACAAGATTATTGATCTTATTGGTCAGTTTAAGGCTAACACTTTGTTAGGCGTTCCTTCTACAATTTTGGCAGTAGCTAGATATATTTTCTTAAATTCACATTACCGGGCAATTTGCCCTTTGGTTAATAAAATCTTCACCTTGGGCGAGGGGATTCATCCTTCATCATTTCGTTTTATGCGGCAAGTTTTTCCTAACGCTGTTATTAAGTCGAAATATGGTACCATGGAATCTGCTGGCATCGCATATCAGTGTCGATATCTTAATCGTAATTATTACCATCCCTTTCATAATCGTTTTGTCGAGATCGTCGATATAAACAGTAATCAATCATTGCCATCGGGTAAGAAGGGATTAATTGTGGTTACTACCCTCAATCCTCGGCTTGTTCCCTTAATTAGGTTTTCTACAGGAGATATCGGTTGGTTGTTCAAAAAATCCTGTCCTTGTGGCGAAAAACAAATTTTAAAAATTGGAGGGAGGTCGCAAGATATGGTCATTAGCGCTTCTGTTCATTTTTCTCTTGATCGGATAGAATCGATAATCAGTAGTTTCTCGGAATTAAATCCTCCTGTATTTCAAATTGAAATAACCAATCCACGGGGAATTGATGAAATTACTCTTCACATTGAGGGGTCTAAAGTTACTCGCCAATTAAAAAAAGAGGTTCTTAAAAAACTTTATCAAGAAATAACTGATATTCCAGAGGCGCTATTTTCCGGGAAAATACTTAGGTTTGAAATAGATTTTGTTGCCATTGGTTCTATATCCCGCATCCCCTCAACAGGTAAAATAAAAAAAATTATAGATTTAAGAAAGTAAGACAAATAAATTATGAACAATTATAAACCTTTAAAATTCCAAAAGGATTCCGAAAACAGACAATTATCTATACCATTTGTTTTTTTGATTGTTACTGGGAGATGTAATAGCCGATGTATCACCTGCAGTTATTGGCGCAATCGTCCTAAAAAAGAAATTCTCACGAAAGAGAGAATCTACTCTCTAATCTCTACTCTCAACAAATATCACTTAGAAACAATTATTTTTACAGGAGGAGAACCACTTTTGAGATCAGATCTAATTGAAGTTGCCCAAAAATTAAAAAAGGGGTTCTCACACTTAACTCTTCGCTTGTTAACAAATGGTATTCTTCTGGAGAAATATGTGGGCGTTATAAGCAAAACATTTGACGTGGTAGCTGTTTCCTTTGATTCTGCCAATAGAGAAACATATCAAAAAATCAGAGGGGTAGATGCACTTCAAAAAATAACTAACGGTATTAACAGGTTGAGGATGCTCAATCGTGAAATAGAGATTAGGTTGAGAACTGTAATTCAGAAAGAAAACTTTCGTGAGATTCCCCAAATAATAAGCCTTGGACGAAAACTGGGAGCCAACAAAATTTCCTTTATTCCGGCTGATATGTTCTCAGATATTTCGTTTGGAAGGTCCAAAAAAATGCAAAATCAAAATAAAGTAATCCTCTCTCTCGAGGAATTAGTTGAGTATAAAGATATACTTAAATCGATACTTGAGACACAAAAACAGAATCTTAAAAGTGGTTTTTTAGTAGAAGAGGGTTATGACCTAATAGGAATCTACGATTATTATGCTTCCTTTCACGGACTGAAAAAACCTGTTTATCCGAAATGTAATTCTGGACGGACCGCTATAATTGTCGATTTCCAAGGAGACGTTTGGCCCTGCTTCTTTTACGAAAGTATAGGAAACATCGCAAAAGTTTCTTTAGAAGAAATACTCCATTCGGATAAAATGGTCGATTTTAAATCAAAGATAATAAACCATAGGCTTAAATATTGTCAAAAGTGTACTTGCCCCTTTTTCTATGAAAAATAACAAAACTTTAATCAAGGCGATGAATATTTCTAAAAAGTTTAGCCTGAGAAACTTTCGAGAACAAATGGCCTTTTACGGGATAAATCTGGGTAGCGCAGAAGAAGAAAGAGTTTATTTAGAAACAGTTAGTGATTTGGAAGAGCGAGCGCTTGAGGCTTTAAATAATATCGGCGAAATCAAACAAAGATTAAACCAGTTTAAGCAATATTTCAATAACTTTATAAGCGAGATCAAAAAAAGAAAGCTATATCTGAATAAAATGCTGATTGATGATCAGCAAAAAGACAACATAATGGCCACACGAAAGATAAACTATTTTTCTAAAAAACTTGAAGAATTATTATTTCAAAACAAACCTT
>JAQVET010000054.1 GCA_028697615.1 Minisyncoccota bacterium | reverse complement strand
TAAATTATAAATAAAGAAAGAGAATAAACTAAAAAGAGAAAAATTAAAAGTATATTTATTTGTTTAAACTCTCGTTGAAGTGTTGATAACATAGATAATTCTCAACTTAAAAATTTAAAAAATAACTTCAAATAATAATAAAAATTTAAAATATTTCTTCTTCTCCGATTTCATCTTCTATTAATATATCTTTTTCATCATAAAACTTCTCCCTTTCTCTAAAACTTACCGTTTCCTGATCAAAATAAAGATCAACTTTTCCCAAAGGACCGTTTCTGTGTTTAGCAATAATAATTTCCGCCATATTTTGTGATTCTGGATCTTTCTTTCTATTTATAAACATAACAACATCTGAATCCTGCTCAAGAGAACCTGATTCTCGAAGATCAGAAAGTTTTGGTATTTGACTCGGCCTTTGTTCAACTGCTCGCGATAATTGGGAGAGTGCTAAAACAGGAACATTAAGTTCTCGAGCCAGTCCTTTAAGAGATCTTGAAATTTCGGTTACCTGTTGAACAGTGCTTTCATGAATATTTCTTGGTTGAATAAGTTGCAAGTAATCAACAATTATTAAATCTAAATTATGCCTGGCTTGAAGTCGACGAGCCATTGCTCTCATTTGCAAGACTGTTGCAAAAGGAGCGTCATCAATAAAAATTGGTGCCTGAGAAAGTTTGTTTAAGGCATTTTGAATTTTTTCAAAATCATTAGGCTCTCCTTGATCGGATAACTGCCCCGTTCTCAACCTCCACAAAGAAACACCGGATTCAGCAGCAATAAGTCGATCTATAATTTGATCCTTTGACATCTCAAGAGAAAAAATTCCTACTGTTTTCTTTTCTTTTAAAGCAACGGCCCTTGCAATATCTAAAGCAAAAGCACTTTTACCCAGCGATGGCCTTGCTGCAAGTAAAATTAGATCAGCCTTTTGAAGCCCCCCTAATTTATTATCAAGAGATGGCAGACCAGTTGTCACACCGCGAAGCACTCCTTTTTGACTACTTAATTTATCAATCCTATCAAAGGCATCCTCTAAGAAATCTTTTACTGCTGAAAATTCTTGTGAAAAAGAACCCTGCGCAACACTAAAAATTTTTTTCTCAGCCTCGTCTAAAATTAATTCTATATCTTCTATTTCACTATAAGCAAGTTTATTAATATCATCAGAAACTTGAATAAGATTACGGAGTGTTTTTTTTGCTTTAACAATTTTAGCATAATTTAAAAGACTATTGGGATTTACTACTGAATTTAAAAGTTGAGCCAAATAACTCCTGCCACCAATTTCTTCGAGTTCACCTTTTTCTTTTAAACGTTGACTCACTGTTAAGATATCAATAGTTTGATTTCTATCAACTAAGTCAGTCATTGCTTGATAAATCTTTTGATGAGAAATTTTATAAAAATCCTCTGGAAAAAGAACATCATTCACTTTTATTATTGACTCTCCATCAATAAGAATAGAGCCCAGGACTCCCTTCTCTGCTTCGATACTTTGAGGTAGTATTTTTTTTGTATCATCTTTTGGCATAGTAAATTTATATATAAACTATAATTTTTGTTTTTATTATAATTATTATAATTCACTTTAGATTTAATTTCAAGAAAACATTTTTAAAATTAAACTATTGACACCCGCTATAAAAATTATAAAATATATAATGATATAAATATATAAATAAAAGTATGGAAAAAAATTTACCATCGAAATCAATAAATATAAAAGGACACACTGTCTATTATGATGATGAAACAAAAGATGGTATTTACTATCTTAGCCAAGACTTAGATTTTAATGAAGCAGATGTATTTTTTGAATATGCAAAAATGCATCAGAAAGCAGATTTTGAAGACGATCAAGAAAGACAATTTACTCTTTTTTATAACAGCAGTAGAGGAATTTATTGGTTAGGACGTAGATAGTTTTTTAGTCGCAATTTGTATTCTTCTTCAATTCTTTTCTCTTTTGAATTAGGATGGAGTTCAATTAATGTATCATTTAAAATAACTCTTCCATTTTTTACCCCAAATGGATAATTTTTATTTTTTCTTTTTATTTGAATATTTTTCACTTTTTTTTCTAAAAAATCTCCAAAATTTCCTTTTAAAATTTCTTCTAAAATTAAAGCAATTTTTGATTGTTTTTTTATAAAAAATGGGGGTGTTTTATCTTTCCAAAAATAAAGGTAATTTAAAACCCAATTGTTTTTTTCTTTAAATTTAAAATAAAAACTATCTCTATCAATAATTGGAATAAGATTAGAAAAACTATGAGCATTGTATAAAGATGGAAACGGAAATGTAAGATTATCTTCTGCGATAAAATTATTAAGACAAACCCTCCTGGCTATTTTTGTTTTTGTCCTTCTTACAAAAAATAAATCTAAAAGTATAGTTAGAAAAAATCGAACAAGAAAAATCCTATTTTTTTTTGTAATAATAATCAAATCAATGTCTGATTTTTTACTGCAATTATCTATTGACAGCGAACCTAAAACTCCCACCATACAAATAAAAGGAACAATATTGATAATTTTAGAAACAAAAGCAAGTTTCCTCCAATTTTTCTTTGAAATCTCATTTCTCTCTTTTTGAAATTTTAAATAATCCTCTTTATTTTTTAAAAAATAATAATCATCTTTTTTTTTAACTAATCCTTCATTAACTAAAGACTCTAAAACATTACAAAAAGAAAAAAAAGATGGTTTTTTGCCATCAGTTTTTTCTAATTGAAAATATAGATCTTTTAATTTGAGGGGTTTTTCAAAAATATCATAAAAAATCAAAGTTTGAATGATTGATTTTTTTAAAAATTTTTCATCCATTTAATCTAATTTTATTTTTAATTATGTTTTATCTTCTTGCTTTTCTTTTAGGGATTCTTTTTTCTCTTGTGAGACGTTATCATCATTTTTCTTACTTTTCTTTTTTTTCTTTAGAACATTTATTTTTTTACCTTCAATAATTTTATGCCTTACTAATAAATTCCAAGCACTATCAGAAACTTGAGCACCGTTGTTTAACCAATAAATAACTCTATCTTTATTAATGCTTGACTTTTTATTTATTACATCAACAAATCCTAAATTTTCAATATACCTGCCATGAGGCGATTTTTGTTTTTCAATAATTACAAGCCTAAAAGTAGGTTGATTTTTTTTTCCAAATTTTTGTAAACGAATAGTTAACATAAGTTTTAATGATATTTAAAATTATTTTTTTCAGACTTTTTTAATGCTTTTTTAGCAGATTCTTCTTCTGCTTCTTTTATTGAAAACCCTCTTCCTTTGGCAATTAATTTATTATTTATAAATACTCCTGCTTCAAACTCTTTACGATGATCTGGACCACTCATAGAAAGTACTTTATATGTAGGTGTCATACCTATCTCTGCTTGAACTTTTTCTTGAAAAGCACTTTTTGGATCCTTTATTTCTTTTAATAATTTTTGTGAATCTTGATTTCTTAAAAAATTCTTAAAAATAAATTTTTTAGCAACATCAAGACCTTGATCTAAATATATTGCCCCTATCAATGCCTCAACGGCATTCGAAATTATTGATGACTTTATATCTTTTTTCTCTCCCTTAGAAGTTAAAATTATTTCTTTAAAATCAATTTTTTTACCAACCCTAAGTAAACTTTTTGTATTTACAATATTTGCTCTCATTGCTGTTAAAATTCCTTCCCTTTCTGAAAAATTATGAAAAAGATGATCACTCACTACAAATTCAAGTACTGCATCACCCAAAAACTCAAGTCTCTCATTATTTGAAATAGGAAAGGTTGGATGTTCGTTTAAATAAGAACGATGCGTAATCGCTTCTAAAAGCAATAATTTATTTTTAAAACGAATATCGATTTTTCTCTCTAATTCTTCAAGTTGCGAAATATAATTATTCAATATTTTCTTGATCATTATTTGATTCATTTTTTAATCCTTCGTCTTTATTTTCTATAAATTTTTGATAAATTGTAGCCAAAACGCCATTAATAAACTTCTGCGAATGATCTCCGCCAAATGCTTTAGCCATTTCAATCGCTTCATCAATAGCTACCTTCGAAGGAACAGTATTTTTATCTTCAAATAAAAGCTCAAAACATCCCAGTCTTAAAATATTTCTATCCACAGGACTCATTTGAGAAAGAGTAAAACTTTTAGTATTAGTTTCAATAATTTCATCTATCTCCTTTTTATGTAATATAACGCCTTTAACTAAATTTTTGGGGTAATCTTTATCTTCAATATCTGGACCAAATTCTTTTAAATTTTCATCAACAAGTTTTTCTGCTTCCTCCAGTGTTAAATGACGAAAATCCCACTCAAAAAGAGTTTGAAACGCAATAACCCTTGATAAGTGACGCGAAGCCATACAAATTAAAATTAATGCTTTTTACAAATTTATTTTTTACTTAAATCTTCCATCGTTAATGACTTTTCTGAAACTTTTTCTTTTTCGGACTCTTTAATTTCTTTTTCTTTCTGTTTTCTTTCTCTCTTTTCTAATTTTGCTAAAACATCAATTACCTGTCTTCCTTTATAATAACCGCAGTTTGGACACATCTGATGAGGTAAAACCCTTTGTTTGCATTTTGGACAAATGGAAAAAACTTTTTGTTGAATTTTAATTTGGGATCTTCTTCTATTCCTTCTTGATTTGGTGTGTCTTTGTTTTGGTTCTGGCATATAATAATATAATTTAAATTTTATAATATATCAAATTTATAATTTATTTTCAAGTGAAGATTTCAACATAAAAAATTTATTAAATAAACACCGCAAAATGATTAAATATAAATTCCAAATAAAGTCAAAATTCTAAACCATTAGTCAAAAAATAAAACTATTTTATTTATTTTTAAATCAGTTTTTGGATTTTAAGTTTTGATTTTAAACCTCGAATTCCCCGAGAACTGTTCTCAGGAATATTTATCTACCGCAACGAGCAAAGTATAATTCAGTT
>JAQVET010000053.1 GCA_028697615.1 Minisyncoccota bacterium | reverse complement strand
TAGCATAGCATTAATCTACTTCTAGTATTTGGTATATTATATTAAATATCAAACAATATTGTCGCTTCCCAGATTTTATCTTCCCTTTGATGGACATTTAAATCATAGTAGGTTACTCCTTTTATTATTAAACCAAATCTTTTAACTTTTTTGCCAAAAATTTCTGCTTCAAGATTTGTATCTGAAAATTTAGTAAATTTTATATTTTGGTAAACCTCTTTATTTATTTCATTTAAATAATTAATTTCTGATAAAAAATCTACCAAAAGTAAATTCAAATCATTCGATTTTATTTTTACTTCTCGAACTTCTGATTTTAAATTTAAAACTTCTGCTCGAAGAGCAATTTGCATTCCTTTCATTGCATTTAAAAAAAGATCTTTTTTAGTTTTACCAAAAACCCTAATTTTTAGATCGCTTGTATGATGCAGAATTTCAAATTTTTTATCTTGCATTTTTAAATGTATAAATTATTCTTTGAATAGCCGAGAGATTAGTTAAAATAGCCAAAAAAATTATAATCCAAAGAAAATATTTAAGACTAAAGAAATATCCAATTAAAAGCCCGATACAAAGCAGGATGATTCTTTCTGGCCTTTGAATAAACCCAATTTTTAATTCCTGTCCATTCTCTGTGACTTCTTTCTCTTTTGCTGCTGATTTTGCGTATGTTGTCATTAAACTCCCAAAAAATAAAAGGAAAATCCAAACATAGGAGGGGAGTAAAATTTTAGGAAAAGGTAAAAATAAAAGCCCTAAAAGAAAAATACCTTCTACATATCTATCTATAATAGTATCAAGGTAGGCCCCTTTTTTTGACTCTTCTTTCTTAAACCTTGCGACGCATCCATCTATTGTATCTAAAAATCCAGCTATTAAAAAAAAGATAAATGTATATAAAAGTAAATTATTTATTAAAAAAAAGAAGGATATAAAAACAAACAATAAAGACAAAATAGTATATCCGTTAGCTGAAATTGGAAATTTTGAAAAAAATCTCCCCACGGATTCTCGAAAATTACTAAATTTTTCCCTTTGTTGACTTAAGCTCTGCATAAATTTTTTTAATTATTCCTGGTTCATCCCAATAAATAGTTTTTTTGGAGTTAACTGAAAGCCACGGTTCAGAACCCTTTCCTGTAATAACTACAATATCCCCATCCTGTGCTATTTTTAAACTTTCTCGAATCGCTTTTTTTCTATCTTTTATTTTTTTATAATTTTTAAACCCTACTTCTTTAAATCCGTCTTCAATATTATTTAAAATTTCATCAGGATTTTCATCATAAGGGTCTTCATTGCAAATAATAGCAAAATCAACATATTTTGCAACTACCTTTGCCATTTCAGGCCTTTTCCACTTATCTCTCCCTCCTCCTGCTGACCCAAAAACGCCGATTATTCTCCCGCTACTTGTTTTATCTTGAGATATTAATTTATAAACTTCTTCCAGAGCATGTGGGGTATGTGCTAAATCAACGATAACTTTAAATGGTTTTTCAATTACAACCTCCATTCTGCCAGGAATTTTTTTTGTTTTTTCAAGCGCTAACTTACATACTTCAAAACTAATATTTTGAGAAAGCCCCACACAAATAGCCGCAAGAGAATTATAGATATTAAAGCTTCCTGGTAGATGAATATTAAACAAAGTATTCCCAACCAAAAAAGAAGAACCATTTTCTTTTATTTCTATTTTTTCTGCTCTTACAAATTCTATATTATCTTGCTGATTTTTTTCTTGAGTATATTTTTTTTCAACACCAAAAAGATATTTTTTATTTGCTGGAAATTGAAGAAAATAATTAATATTTTCATCATCATAATTTAAAATATGAATCTCTTTTGTGCTTTTAAACAACTTGCCCTTAGCCTTTTTATAGTTTTCAAAAGAACCATGACGTTCGATGTGTTCTTTATGAAGATTTAAAAAAACAGCCACATTAAAATTTAAAAAACGATGACGATGTTGTAAAATCCCCTCCGATGTTACCTCAATAATTGCGTATTGACAACCTGCCTTTTTTGCCTTTTTAAGAAATTTTTGCAGGATTCCTCTTCCCGGCATTGTCATTTGGTAAAGATTTTTTTTTCTTTCTTCGTTTACAACTTCCCAAATTGAGGAAAAAAAAGCAGTCCTGTATCCTGCTTCTTTTAAAATCTGATATATAAGTTCAACTGTCGTTGATTTACCAGATGTTCCTGTAACACCTATTAAAATTAAATCTTTAGAAGATGATCTATAAATTAAAGAAGAAAAAAACGCCCAAAACCAATGATAAATTCCAATAAAAAAGTCTTTTACTTTTTTAATAGAAGAAATTTTAATTTTTTGAACCATATTTAAATATCGAGGTTTTTAACCTCTTTTGCATATGTTTGTATAAATTGTCTGCGAGGTAATACTTCCTTTCCCATTAAAATATCAAAAAATCGCTTCACTTTTTCTCACTCACTTCGCTCGTTCGAGCGCTCGCTTCGCTCGCTTCGTTTCGCTCTTTAACACCTTGCGGTTTTAATATTTCCACCACGGGAAAACCAATGTTTTCCCGACCCCTTTCTTATTTTTGATATTTAATATTAAATATCGAGGTTTTTAACCTCTTTTGCATATGTTTGTATAAATTGTCTGCGAGGTAATACTTCCTTTCCCATTAAAATATCAAAAAGTTTATCGGCTTCTTCTGCATCTTTAATAGTTATTTTTTTAAGTATTCTACTTTGGGGATCCATTGTGGTTTCCCATAACTGATCCGGATTCATTTCGCCAAGCCCTTTATAACGTTGAATTGAAACAGGTGCGTCTCTTAAAGATTTTAAAATATTTTCTCTTTCCTCTTCACTATAAGCATATAAAATCTTTTTTCGAGATTCAATACGATAAAGTGGGGGATTAGCAACATATAAATATCCTTTTTCTATAATCTCTCTAAAATAGCGATAAAATAATGTTAAAAGAAGTGTTTTGATATGATTGCCATCGCTATCCGCATCACACATTATAATTATTTTATGGTATCTTAATTTTTCAATATTAAAATCATCAGCAATAGCAGTACCCAAAGCAATAACTAAAGATTTTATTTCTTTTGACGCTAAAATTTTATCTAAGTGCGCCCTCTCAATATTTAAAATTTTACCCCTTAGAGGAAGAATTGCTTGAAATCTCCTATCACGTGCTGATTTAGAACTTCCTCCAGCTGATTCACCCTCTACTATAAATAGCTCTGACTCACTCGGATCTTTCGCTTGACAATCTGCTAATTTTCCAGGCAGAGCAAGTCCTTCTAAAAGTCCCTTTCTTAAGACAGATTCTTTTGCCTTTTTTGCAGCATTTCTGGCGCGAGACGCCAACATACATTTTTCAATCATAGCCCTTGCATCTCGTGGATTTTTTTCCAAAAAATCGCTCAAACTATCGGCAAAAACCCGCTCAACAACACCTCTTACTTCTGTATTACCAAGACGTGTTTTTGTTTGACCCTCAAATTGCGGATCTGCTATACGAATAGACACAATTGCTATTAAACCCTCTTTTGTATCTTCTCCGCTAAATTCTTCACCCTTTTTTATTATTCCATTTTTCTTCGCGTAGTTTAAAAGAGTACGTGTAAGAGCTGAATGAAAAGCAGTCAAATGCGTACCTCCTTCAATAGTTCTAATATTATTAACAAAAGAAAGTTCCTCATTTTCTGTATTATCAGTATAGGTAAAAGCTATTTCAATAAATATGTTTTCTTCTTCTTTTGAAAAATAAAAAGGTGTCTCTTGAATAACTTTTTCATTTTCACAGAGAGAAAGTAGAAATGTTTTAATACCATCTTCAAAATAAAAATTATAAATAAAAGGCAAATCTTTTCTCCTATCTTCAAAATGAATTTTAACTTTTGGTGTTAAATATGCCTGTTCTCTTAAATGTGTAAGAATGGTTTGGTTAGAAAAATTGATTTTAGGAAAAATTTCTGGATCGGGCTCAAATATTATAGTGGTTCCAGTTTGACGACAAGGTCCTACCTTGCGAAGCGGTGTTGCGACTTTCCCTTTTGAGTACTCTTGACTATATTCAAATCCATCTCGACAAATAATCACCTTCATCCACTTTGAAAGAGCACAAACAACGGATATTCCTACGCCATGAAGTCCGCCAGAAACCTTATAAACCTTTTTATCAAACTTTGCTCCAGCATGCAGGGTCGTCATAACAGTTTCAAGTGCAGATTTTTTTGTTTGCGGGTGTTTGTCTATTGGTATTCCTCTCCCATTATCTTGAACAGTCACTCTATTATTTTTCTCTAAGATTATATTAATTTCTGTAGCATATCCTGCCATTGCCTCATCAATACTATTGTCTACAGCCTCCCAAATTAAATGGTGAAGCCCCCTTAAACCAGTCGAACCAATATACATTGCAGGTCTCTTCCTTACCGGCTCAAGACCCTCTAAAACAAAAATGTCCTTGGCTGTATAATTGTTTTTATTATTTGCCATAAAACTTTTTAATATTTCTGATTTTAAAAGATTACAATTAATTTTAAAATATCCCTTTTGATTAAGAGGTAATTATTAAATGGCAGATATATTATGAATTATATCTTTCACGAATTTCGGGAAATTTTTCTAAAACAACTTTTTTAATATCCTCAAAAACATCACCGATAGTTCTCTCGCCATTTATAAATACAACATTAGGAAAGGTAGGTAAAATCTTTTTATAATTTTTATAAACATCTTCAAGCTTATTTAATTTTTCAAATAATGTTTTATCTCCACCTCTATCTTGAATTCTTTGTATACAAATCTCAGGTCTAACATCTAAAAAAATTGTTAAATCTGGTAAAATAAAATCTTGATTTATCTCTAAAAGTAAATTTAAATTTATTGACAGAGAACCATAAGCTAAAGAAGAAAAAAGATAACGATCAGAAATTACAAATATTCCTTGTTTAAGAGAGGGAATTATAATATTATCAAGATGCCATTTTCGATCCTGTGCAAATAAT
>JAQVET010000052.1 GCA_028697615.1 Minisyncoccota bacterium | reverse complement strand
AATGGGCCGGGAGAGTTACTCCAAAATTCCAAGGTCATTTGTGAGTGCTTGCCTCCCGACCCAATTATATTTTACAAAAGAATGAAATAAAGTGCAAGTCTTATTTTATTTTAAAAAAATACTCATCAAATTAAAAAACCCCGCACTAGGGCGGGGCGACCTTGGTTGGAGGCCGCTCGGAAGGCAAATCCACCGAACGACTTTACACTCACACTTTAATTATAGCAAATAATAAAATAAAAGTCAAGTGATTATGGTATATAAGTAATACTTTAAGGTATTTTGTCTAAAAGTTTATAAATGGAATATTTAAATTTATATAATATTGTTTTAAATTAATCTCCTAAAATTTATATAACCTGAATGGGATCTATATCGATTTCCCAAGATGGCGGAATAATTCTTAAAATTTTGTTTCTTTTATTAATATCATCAAGGTTTTCTTTTATTAATATATGAAATACAAAATTTTGTTTTCTTTTTGCAACAAAAGCAGGAGCAGGGCCCAAAACTTGAAAATTTTCTTGTGGAATCTTCAAAAAATCCCTTATTTTTTCAAGATCATTTTTTAATTTCTCCCCTGCTTCTATTGCACGTTTTAAATTTTTATCAAGAAATGTTAGTTTAATTAAAGAAGAATATGGAGGATAAAAAAATAACTTTCTTTCTTGCAAGAAAATATCAAAAATTTTCGGTTGTGAAAATTGATTATCTTTTAGTAATTGGTGAAAATCATTTTTTTGAGAAAAAATTTGAAGCGCTAATTCTTCTTTGGCAATAATGTTAAGATTATGAATTATTTTTAACGCTTCTTCTTTTGCTTTAAAATTTGGCAGAGAAAGCAAACTTTCAAGAGAAACAATACCAACAAAATCTGCTGTAATTTCTGGAAAATTAAAAATTAGTTTTGTCGTGAGGAGAATTGTTTTTTTATCAGAGGAAAAATTTTCAATAATTACCTCTTTACTACTTATAGAATCTTTATCTAATCTTAAAATTGAAACTTGATCGCCATTTTCTTTAAATTTTTCTTTTAAAAATTTTTCTACTCCTTCAATACCTACTCCAATATTTCTCATCTGCCAGGAACCACAATTTGGACAATAGGAAGGGACATTGCTTTCTCTGCCACAATGGTGACACAAAAGATAGGGCTTTTCTTTTTTTAGGTGATATGTAAGAGGTAAATTGCAGTCTTTACATTTTATTGTAAAACCACAATCCTGACAAAAAACAGAGGTTGAAACGCCTTTTCTATTTAAAAAAAGGATAACTTTTTTATTTTTCTCAATATAAGATTGAATTTTATTAAAAAATTGTTCAGAAATAGGATTAAATTTTTCACCCTGACTTCTTTCAATAAATTTCAGTTTTGAAAAATTTAAAATCGATTTTTTATTTGTTTGATTATCGGCCGACAATAAATTATTGTTTTCTTTAATAATTTTTACTTTGTTTTTTGATTTAAGATAATAATTTTCAAGAGATAAAAAAGAATCAAGTTGTAGAAAGTCTATATTAAGCATTTGAGCCATTTTTTGGGCAACATCTTTTGTGTTAAATAAAGGTTCTTTTTTTGCCTTAAAAGAAGAATTTTCTGGATCAAATATTATTATCAAGCCCAAATCGCAAAAGGGTGCAAAGAGTGCTGATATTTGGCCGAAAATAATTTGGACTTCTTTATCTCTAACTTTTTGAAAATTATTAAAAAATTTTTTTATTGAAGTTTGGGGAGACCAGAAGATTAAAGACGAAGATATTTTTTTAAAATTATTTTCCCAAAATGTCTTTTGTAATATTTGAGGAAATAAAAAAAGAATCTGCCTACCTTCTCTTAAAACATTTTTTATCTCATCTTTGGGTAAAAAACCTGTTTTGGAAATAAAAACTTTAGGTTTCAAAAAATTTTTTTCTTCTAATTGAGGCTTTATTTTTGGAAAATTAAAACCATCTTTTTTAACTATTTTTTTTACTATTTTTTGTGGCAAAAAAAGTAAAAGAGAATTTGATATAGAAGAAAAATAATATTCAGAAATCCATTGAGCCAAATCTAAAAATGGGAAACCAATAATCTCTTCATTAATCAAAACTTCTTTAATTGGTTTTAATTGATAATTAACTGTTTTTAATTCTAACTTTGTTTCTTTAACATCTTTTTGAGAAATTACTATTGCAAAAACCTCTTTTCTGCGCAAGGAAACTAAAACCAAAGATCCTTTATTTAGCTTTTGGGATGTAAAATAAAAAAATGGACTTGGTCCCTGTCTGGGAATTTTTGTTAAAGGAATGACTTCTGTAAGAAACATAATCTATAATTTATATTCTACTCGTATTTTTGGGCTTTAAATTTATAAATACTTATTGGATCAACTTGGGGATCAATCCCTGCTTTCTGACATGCATAAAATATCTGCTTTTCTCTGCTGTCTATATCTTCAAGGCCTGGCAGGAGAAGCCCTGATTTAAAACCACTTTGAACAATAATACCATATTTTTGAGGATCCAATTCATCTATATTTTTAATTGGCTCTGGTTTATCTAAAATATAAACAGTATAAGAAAGATTTGGAAGTTCTTCTATTTTAACAGAACCAAAACGGTCATCTTCTGTCGCTGCTAAAATGGCATTTGAGATAATTTCTTTAGCAATATTATCTTTTGTGGGAAGATATGTACCGATACAACCACGAAGATCTCCATTTTTTGTAATTGTTACAAAAACTCCTGCTTTTTTATTTAAAAGTTCACCGGGCGCATCTTTTGGAGGTGCGATAACTTTTCCTTCTTTAATATAGTTTTCAACAGCCATTTTGGCTAAACGAGTATAAATTGACATAAAATTTTAAATTTTAAAAATTTATAATGGGGCAAGAATTTCTTGACTTTTTAGAATATATTTTTCCCCCTCTTGTTTATTGCCTAATGCATTTAAAAATTCTCCCTTTGTTTTATAAAGAAGAGCTATTTCATCAACCTGTGTATCATCACTAAAGTATATTTCTTCAACACCTATCGCATTGGAATACATTTTTCTTCTACCCTTAAAATATTGAATTTCATCATCTTTATATTTACTAATAGCATTATCTAATACTCCCAATGCCTTTTGATATTGTTTATCTTTAAAATAAAGATTTGCTATATCAATATATGCTACTATAAAATATGGGTCACATTCTATTGCCTTTTGATAAAAAATCTCTGCAGAATTCAGATCACCTCTCGCCTCTCTTATTTTTGCCAAAAAACGCCAATTATCGGCATCTGATTTTTTTATTTTTATTAATTTTAAACCAATCTTTTCGGCAGAATCAAGATCTCCAAAGGAATAAAAAAGAATTCCCTCTTTTAGATAATAGTCTGGATTAGGATTTACCCTAAGACCCTTTTGAAAATTAATAAGCGCTGATTTATATTCTTGATTTAATTCCAATTCATCTCCGCGATTAAAATAAAACGTCCCCATTGTAAAAGAAAAAGAAAAGATAATAAATAATATTGAAAGCAGGAAATAAAAATATTTTTGTTTTTTTTGAAAAAATGAAATTATTGAACTTTTAATATTTTTGTTTTGTCTTTCTTTAGCATTTTTGTTATTTAAAACACCTAAAGAAATATTATAAAACAAACCTGAAAAAACAAAAAATATTAAAAAATTAGCCAAAAAATGCCAATCAAAATCAACTCCATTATGCAGAATAGATCCCAAAACACAGCAAAATAAAACGCAAGGAATCAATAATTTTTTATTTTTATCAGTTTTTGTTTTATTTATAATACATTGACGAAATATCTGAAAACCAAAATAAATCAAAAGAAAAACAAGTCCCCAAAAGAAAATTGTACCCAAAATACCAGTTTCGCATAAAATTTCAAGATAATGATTATGAGGATATTTTGTAAAAGCAACTGCAGAATATTGATAGCGGGGATAGAGATCTGCAAATGAACCAAGCCCTGCTCCTAAAACAGGATATTCTTTAAAAATTTCAACTGATCCCTGCCAAAATTTAAAACGAGTAAAAGTGCTGAAATCAACACCAACTTCTGGCATTCCTGGTACTTTTCCTCTTTCAAATATACTAAAAAAACTAAGTTTACCAATATTTAAAGAATAAAGAAGGTTTACAAAAATAAAACTTCCAACAAAAACAAGGATTATTTTTTTAAAAATATCTTTTCTATTAAAAAAATAAAATCCTAAAATTAAAAGTAAAATAAACGGAGGAAGAAAGCTTAAATATGCTCCCCTTGAATTTGTTAAAATAAAAGTCGAAAGTAAAATAATAGTTATTAAAATAAAAAGTGTCTTTTCGGTTTTTCTCTCTGCTTGAAAAAGAAATAAAAATGCCAAAGGCAAAGCAAAAAGTAAATATCCAGCAAAACTATTTGGTTGATAAAATGTAGAACCAATTCGTCCAGAAGAAGAATTTAAATAAAAAAATATACCAACTAAACATAAAAGAAGACTAACTGCCAAAAAAGAGTAAAATAAAAATTTAACTGAATTTTGAGAAAATGAATATTTTGATATTATAAAAAAAAGGGCAAAAAACATTAAATATTGCAAGAAATAAAGCCAGGAAAAATAAATATTGTGAGAAAAAAAATTAGAAATAAAAATAAAAATTAAAAAAAGACCAAAATAAAAAATGGGATTTTTATACCACTTTATAGAAATATCTTCTTTTTTATCTAAATTCAAAGAGAAAATAATAATTAAAATTGAAACTAAAATAAAAACAACCGAAAGTATATATGGGCTATTTCCACCCTCAAAAAACGGAGGAAGACAAAGTAAAATCGCAATAATTAAAAAAAAGATAGTATTTTGTTTTTTTGATTTTATCATCTGGTGTAAAATTTTTTTAAATTATATAAATAATATTTTCTACTAAAAAATAAATTAACAACCTCATTTCATTCAAAATCTAATATAAAACCATCTTTACTTCTAAAATTTAAAGATATCATATTAAAATTATTCTTGTGTTAATTTTTTTGTTTTTTATAATTTAATCAATAAAATTTCACAATAAATAATCTATAACTACTATTTGGTATTATTTT
>JAQVET010000003.1 GCA_028697615.1 Minisyncoccota bacterium | reverse complement strand
GCATATAATTGTGAAATAAAAAAAGGAACAATTGCATTTCAAGCTTATAAAAATTCATCATTTCCTAAAATACAACTTGAAAATGGAAATATTATTATACAAGAGAGGCATAGACACCGTTATGAATTTAATAATAAATTTAAAGAAACTTTTGAAAAAAATGGTATGATTTTTTCAGGAATTAATCCAGAAACAAAATTAGTAGAAATTATTGAAATTAAAAATCATCCTTTTTTTGTAGGTAGTCAATTTCATCCAGAATTTAAATCAAGACCCTTAAATCCACATCCATTATTTCAAGAATTTATTAAAAGTACACTAAAAAACATATAGTGAAATTATGGAGATTGGTAAAATTATAAAAAAAAATAAAATTAATGAAAAAGAAATAATCTTTCGTTATCCAAAAATAGAAGACGTGGACGATCTTTTAAAATTAATTAATTCACTAGTTAAAGAAAAGGCATATATTACAATTCAAAAACAGCAAACAAAAAAAGAAGAAACAGAATGGTTTTTTAAAAATTTAGCTGATCTTTTAAATAAAAAGAAAGTTATGATAGTAGTTGAGATAGATAATCAAGTCATGGGTATGGGCGAAATAAAGGTAAATTCTAAAAATCCATATAAAGGCGAACTTGGGATTTCTTTAAGAAAAGAAATACGAAATTTAGGAATTGGCAAAGAATTAATTAAAGAATTACTTAAAGTTGGTAAAAAAGAACTTAAATTAAAATTAGTTTTGCTTTATGCAATGGCACCAAATAAAATAGCCCTCCACACGTATAAAAAATGTGGATTCGAAAGAGTAGGGGAAATAAAAAAAGGAGTATTGCATTACGGCAAACCCCTTAACCAAGTAATTATGGTTAAATATTTATAATTTTTAAAGAGGAATAACATCAACAACCTTTACTCTTTTTTTCTTTCCAGTAAAACAAGTTTTTCTTGTGGTTCTGAATTTTATTTTTCCAGGTTTTAAAGCAAAAAGAGTATCATCTCCTCCTTTTGCGACATTTCTTCCTGGTAAATATTTTGTCCCCCTTTGGCGGATAATAACGCTACCAGCCTGACAAATCTGGCCATCAAAAAGTTTAACACCAAGTCTTTTTGATCTTGAGTCTCTTCCAAGTTTTGTTGATCCACTTGCTTTTGTTTTAGACATATATTTTTAAAATTTAAATAATTATATATAATAACAAAAATTAAAGATTTTTTCAATATCAAATTAATTTTAAAATAATCAGAAAAATATGAATTCAGAAAATTTATTTAATAAAATTTTTAAATGGATTAAAAATAATGAAGGAGATATTGTATTAGTTGTTGGAATAATTTTAATTGCTCTTATTTCTTTTTATTTAGGAATATTAAGTGCGTCTAATTTAACTAATCAAGAAGATATAGAAAAAGAAGTAGGGGAATATAGTGCTTCTCCGGTAATTCAAAATATACCAATAGAATCAATGGAAGCAAATGTTGGAGAAAATCTAAATTTAAATTTAGATAATGAAAGTAATGACAATAGTATTAACAAAAAAACTTTCTCAATGGAAGAAGGGGATAATAAAATAGAGCAAAAACCAGAAATAAATGAAAATAAAATAGAGGAAGGGGAATATCAAATTGTGGCAAGTAAAAATGGAGAGGTATACCATTATGTTTGGTGCTCGGGGGCAAAAAGAATTAAAGAAGAAAATAAAATTTATTTTAAATCTAAGGAAGAAGCTGAAAAAGCAGGGTTAAGACCTGCTAAAAATTGTCCGGGTCTATAAATAAGAGATAGATTTTTCAATGTCGTCCAAAAACCTTAATATCTTTTTATAAATCTCTTTTGGATAGTAAAATTAAAAAAATTCAATTTTCAATAAATTTAAGTTTAAATTCTAAAATCCAAAAATTGAAAAATTAATTTTATAATACCAAGAAAATGAGAGAGAGGGGGGAAATTTATTTATAAAATTCCAAATTTTCGGTTTCTAACAATGAGTCGCACAATATATCTTTTGCGAACTATCATAAAAATTATACTAATAAAAGTAGTAATAAACCTATTTTTATTATTTTATAAGACAATTATATCCTCTGATTTAACATCTATAAAATAATTAAAATATAAAAATAATCAAAATAATTTTTAAATAATTATTTTATTTTTATTTTTTATTAATATTATTGTTTATATTTTCAATTGCTTTTTGTTTTCCTTGATCAATTGCTTTTTCTGTTTGCATTCCAAACCAACCCTTATAATAATTCAACGCTTCTTTTGCTGCTTCATTTACTGTGTTAGCAAAATGAGTAAATATCATTGTAAATCCCTCTGAAACAGTTTTTCCTTTAAAAACGCTTATCCATCCAGGAAGTAAAATCAATATAACAATCAAAAGAATACTGAAAATTTTGCCTATAATTGTTCCAAATATTATTTTGATAATGTTGCTTATAATAAACATAAACTTTCATTGTAGGGCCAAATAACGGCCAATTTTAGGGTATTTTGCCAATTAATAACCCTTTAAACAACCTTTTAATTTATATAGTATTTATTAAATTTCAAATAATTTCCCCTATTATATGTCGCAAAATATATACTGACATTAATTTATATACTGACATTAATTAATGAAGATTTCTAATATTTTTCAACATATTATGTCGGAAAATATTAACTGACTAATCAATACTCGATAATTTGGGTGATAACAATATTGTCGGGTGTCGTTTTAAAAGCATTTGCTAAAACTGCTTTTGTCGCTTCAAGGGGCACGCACTCACCTCCAGACCAGCCAGGATCATCAACAATAAAAATATTATTAATTTTTGCAATTAATGTAATAAAGTGCATTGGTTCTTGTGTTCCCCTCTTTTTTAAACAAAGAATTTGAGGTCTTCCTGTAAAATAATTATCTAAATTTAAATCTGTTCCCCTAATAATCTTTGGTGGAACTGTAAGACCATATTTTGAAAGATTGGGATCATTCCAATTAAACCATCCAGTATTTAGTGTTGGATCTTTCGCTAAAACCAAAGGAGATGTTTTGGCAATCATTGCTACCGAGCTAACAGCACAACCAGCTTGACAAATTGTTGGCATACAATTAGCCGATGTAGGAAAATATTGACAAATTGGCAGTGAAGAAAACACAGCATTATATGATAATCTTTCATTTGCCCATCTTGAATCACATTGATAAATCCATTGATACCCAAGGGCTTGGCAAGTATTTTTTGAAACACCCGTACTTTGAATTATTTTTTGAATTTCTGCACTACAGGCCTGTGCATATCTATTTAAATCACCGATTAATTGAGCTTTCATTTGCCTTAAATTATCAAGAATTCTTTGATATTCCTCTTCTTTTCCCTGAGTAATAGTTAAAAGATCTTCTCTATAAGATTTTAAAGAATTAAGATCAGCCATTCTTGAATCCAAACTTGCTTTTTTTTCAAGAACTTCGGCTTCTTTTTGTTTAAGGTCCTCTCTTTTTTGATTTAATTCTTTCTTTTTATTTTCAAGATCTTCTCGAAACTCTTTTAATTCTTTTAATTTATTAGCCAGTTCACTTTGTAGATTTTCAAGATAGGTTATTTCATCGACAATTTTTGAAAGTTTGCCTTCGTTAAGAGTAACTTTTACTATATTTTCCTTATCATATTGATAAAGGGCTTTTAAAACATTTGCCATTTTTTCTTTTGTTTGTTTAATATTATTTTCAAGCCCTTCAATTTTTCCTTGGGTTAAATTTATTTCATTTTCAACTACTTGAATATCAAGACGGATATAATTTATTTCCTCTTGTTTAACCCTAATCTCAAGATCAAGGTTTTCTATTTGAAGATCGAGATAATAAATAGCATTTTTTAAACTTTGTTCCTCTTTTTGATGAAATTCAATTTTCTTTTGAAATTCACTTGAACATTCATCATAAAGACTTGAAATTTTTTGTTCTATAGTTTTTGAACAAGTTATTGAATTTTGAAGACATTTAGTTCTTTGATTTATCTCTTCAAATTTACTGCAGTCAGTTTTACAATTATTGAGTTCATTTTGAAGTTTTTCAAAATTTTTAATACACCAATCAGGATCTGGATTAGAAAAGCCAACTTCTATACCAAAAAACAAGGACATTGTTATAAGCCCTACAAAAAAGAATAATGAACTAATAATTTTTTTGCTTTTTCTCATTACTTTATTTTATCAAAAAATAAAATTATAATCAATAATTTATTATAAGATTATTTTCTCTTTTTTCAAATTTTCCCGAGAACTGTTCTCGGGAAACTCTTTTAATCCTTTAATCAAGCAATCGTTTTATTGCTTTATCTATTCTTTTTATGGTTTTTTCTTTGCCTAAAATTTCAATTATATCAAAAGGAGGTGGAGACGCAGATTTTCCTGTTAAAGATACTCTTAATGGCCAAAGAAGTTTTCCTCTATCATCTTCTTTTTCTGCTTCTTTAATTAATAGCTCTTGAATTGTTTCTTTATTAAAATTTTCATCTTTAATACTGGAAATTATTTTTTTTGATTTTTCAAGAGAATTTACAATATTATTTTTGGTCATATTTTTCCAATAAAGAAGTTTTTCATCGAATTCTAATTTATCTTTAAAGAAAAAATCAGCTAAATCAAAAAAATCCGATAGTTTTTTAAGTCTTTCTTGATAAAGAATAATTATTTTTTTAAGATATTCTCTATCTATCTCTTTTCCGGGAATTTTATCTAAAATATAAGGCAAAATTTGATCTACTAATGTTTCTAAAGGAGTTTGCCTGATATAATAAGAATTAAACCAATCTAATTTTTCAATATTAAAAATCGCTGGAGATTTTTGAATATTTTTTAAAGAAAAATTTTGTATTAATTCTTCAAGACTCCAAATTTCTTGATCATTTTTAGGATTCCATCCCAAAAGAGCAAGAAAATTAATTAATGCTTCGGGTAAATACCCAGCTTTTTTGTAATCACTTATTGCCAGAGGCGCATCTCTTTTTGAAAGTTTATTTCTTCCGGGTCCTAAAATTAAAGGAAGATGAGCATATTTTGGATGTGGAAAATTTAAAATATCTTGAAAAATTATTTGTTTTGGAGTGTTAGATAAATGATCTTCTCCTCGAATAACATGGGTAATTTTCATTTCATAATCATCAATAACTACTGCAAAATTATAAAGTGGTGTTTCAAAATCTTTTGCTATAGCAATATCGCCCAAAAGACTACTATCAAATTTTATTTCTCCTTTAATTAAATCTTCAAACTTTATTATTTTCAAAGGTACTTTTAATCTTAAAATACCCCTTTTTCCTTCAATCTTAAGTTTTTTAATTTGAGATTTACTTAAATTTCGACAATGTCCAGTATATCGTGGCGGCTCTCCACGAGACATTAATTCTTCCTTTTGTGCTTGCAGTTCTTCTTTTGTACAAAAACACCAATAAAGATAATCATCATCATAAAGTTTTTGAATATATCTTTTATAAATTTCTTTTCTTTCACTTTGTCTATATGGTCCATATTCACCAATATAACTTTGACTATCTTTTTTGATTTTTTGAAAATTTGGGCCCTCATCCCAAAGAAGTCCAAGCCATTTTAAAGATTCTATAATATTTTTTTCCCATTTTTTTTCTGATCTTTCAGTGTCTGTATCTTCGATTCTTAAAATAAAACTTCCTTGATTATGACGGGCGAAAAGGAAATTAAAAAGAGCAGTTCTTGTATTGCCGATATGCATAGGCCCTGTGGGAGAGGGTGCAAATCTTACTCTTGGACCTTTTTTCTTTTTTAAATGTAATTCGCTACTCATAGTAAATAATTATAGATATAAAAGATAAAATACCTATTACAGCGCAAGTTGAAAAATTTCTTTATTGATTAATTTATTCATAGATTGAATACCTGCAAAATTTTTTGCTCCTTCAATCATTCTTTGTTCTAATTTTTTATTTTCTAAAACTTGATTTACTCTTTCAAAAAGAAAATTTGGACTTAAATTTTCTCCTTCAAGTAAAATACAAGCCCCTACTTCTTTAAAAATTTGCGCATTTTTTAGTTGATGTTTTTGAGTGGCGGTTTCAAGTGGTATAATAATACTTGGTTTTCCCCAAGAAGCAATTTCAAAAATTGTTCCAGCTCCTGCCCTTGCGATTACAATATCAGCTATGGCATAAGCAAGTGACATTTCTTTCGCAGATAAAAATGGATAAAGATGATAATATTTTGCTAAATCTTCTTTTAGTATTCCAGTTGTGGTAATGGAAAGATTTTTATAATTTTTTTCTCCACATATATGAATAACCTCATATTTTGATAAATATTTATAAATAGCATCAATTATTAATTGATTAATTTGTTGTGCTCCTTGACTTCCACCCATAACAAGAATAACCTTTCTTTCGCCTTTAATATTAAAAAAATCTTTTGCTTCTTTTTTTGACCCCTGTATTATTATTTCTCTTATAGGATTGCCAGAAATAAATGTTTTTTCCTCTGGAAAATATTTTTTTGTTTGTGGAAATGAAACCGCAATTTTATTAGCGAATATAGAGCAAAATTTATTTGTGCTACTGGCAATACTATCAGATTCATGAATAATAATAGGAATTCTATAAATCCAGCCAGCCAAACAAACAAAAAAAGCTCCAGGCCCACCTTTACTGAATATAACGTCTGGCATTATATACCAAACCCAAAAAAGTGCTTGAATAAAAGTTATAGGACTTTTCAAAATAATCATCATTTTTCTGTTATCAGTGAATATTTCTTTTTGAATAATTCCTGCCTCTTGTATTTCTTTTTTATTGATAATATTCCCACCAATTAAAAATGACTCCAATTTATCTTCCGGATTTATCTTTTTATAATCTTTTTCTAAACTTTCTTTGACGGCGATAACAGGAAAAATGTGCCCTCCTGTGCCTCCTGCTGCAAAAAGTATTCTCATATTAATTTATTATAGTAAAATTAAATAAGAAGTTCAAGAAATGCTTTCCCAATAAATAACATTTTTCTTTATTTTAAATTTACCGTTTAAAAATTTTTCTATTACCCAGGTATTTGTTTTAAGATGGTTTGTAATTTGTGATACTGTAAAAATTGCTCGTTTCTTGGTAATAGCTATATATGGAAGTATTTGATCTCCATTATACTTGTCAAAACATGCCTCCGATTTAATTTCTTCAAGAAATTCTAAAACCGCTTCTTTTCCTATTTCTTCAGCGCTTTTTTGGATTTTACCCAATTTATCAACCCCAACTATTGAATTTTCAAATTCCGCAACAATACAAACAAAACTGCCTGTTGATGAAGCGTCTTCGTAAGAAATATTTATTCTTAACGGTAATTTTAGAATACTTCGCAAAATATTTCTTATTCCACTAACTTGTCTTTCAGCAACCTTTCTTTTTTGAAGGTCTTTCGAAGCCCCAGAAAAAATATATATATTTTTCAATTCACCTCTTTCTTTTAAAATTAGTGATTTTTTTCGAAATATATTTAATGGTTTTATATTCATTATTAACTGAGCTTCTCCTTTTGGATAAAATCCGTGTCGCAAAATATTAAAATCAATTTCTATTTCTGGGTCGATAACTTTCTTTAAAGATTTTAAAAAAACCATTTCAAAATATTTCATTGTAGGAGAGAAAAAGGTATTCGTTGCTCCTCCATTAAATGTAATTTTGATATCATTGGGTACTTTATTTTGAAGATTTATTTCACTAAATAGAATAGATAAAATTAACATTTGCAAAATTAAAGTAATACTTGCTGCTGTGTCAATTGTTAAAGAAATTGATTCTTGTATTTGGTTACCAGGATAAAATTTTATTTCCTGAGAATTAAGATAATCACCTTCCAGTATGCCTCCACATAATTTCGATAATGCTTGAACTCCTAAAAGATGTTGCACCTGCAAACCTGGTTTTTCTCTATTGGCTCGTATATTATAAATTAAACAAGGTTTTTGAAAAATAAAAGAAAGGGCAAGACTTGTTCTTAAAATTTGACCACCTCCTTCCAAAAAAGAACCATCTATTTTTATAAAATCATTTCTCATTTTTTTAATCTTAAATAGTTCTTTTTGATATGTTAATTAAAATACCAACACCGATCAATGTAGCGATCAAGGCTGTTCCACCATAACTTATCAAAGGTAATGTAATTCCTGTTAATGGAAATAAACCCAGTACTCCTGCAATATTTATGAATGCTTGAATACCAATCCAGGATATTATTCCACAAGCCAAATTTTTTTCAAAATCATCTGGTGTATTTTGACAAATTTTAACACCTCGCCAAATAAAAATAATATATAAAGAAAGTAAAGACACACATCCAATAAATCCGGTTTCTTCACCCCAAATTGCAAATATTGAATCTTCCATTGGTTGCGGAAGATAACCAAATTTTTGAATACTATTACCATAACCAACCCCCAATATTCTTCCAGAACCAATGGTTATTAAATTTTGATTTAAGTGATAGCCAATTCCTTGAGGATCAATTTCTGGATTTAAAAAAGTAGTGACTCTAGCAAATCTATAAGGAGCTATAAAACTTAAAATTATAAAAGCAATAATTCCAAATACTACAAGAAGACTACTATAAAGCAAACTTCCTCCAGCGCAAAAATACATAAAAAGTGAAATAAGACAAACAATTCCAAAACTTCCCATATCTGGCTGTAGAAGAAAGAGTACAGCAAATGGTAGTAAAATAAACACAAACGGTAAAAAACATTCTTCTAAAGAATTAATTTTGTTCTCCTTTTTTTTCTTTGCAAAAAAAGCAGCCAAATATATAATTAAGGCAATTTTTACAAATTCAGCTGGTTGAAATGTAATAGGTCCAAGTTTAATCCAACGAACTGCTCCACCATAATAATATTGAAAACTTGGAATAAATACTAAAATACATAAAACAATAGAAAATATAAGAAAAGGAAGAGCCAATCGTTTTAAAAAATTTAATGAGAATTTAGAAATGATAAAAGCAATAATTAAACCAGGTATAAGACCAAAGCAAATTTGATGAATTAAATAATAAAAACTATTTCCAGTTAATCTTTCAGAAAGACTGGAAGAAGCACTCGCAATCATTAAAATGCCTATAAATAAAATTATTCCTGTCACTAAAATTAAAATATTGTCAGGTTCATGAGAAAATGTTTTTTTTCTATTAAACATAGATTAATATTTATTAAATATTTCTTTTAATTTTTTTTGCCCTCCATATTCACGTCTGAAAAATGCTGCTGCTGGCGAAATTAGAACAATTTCTTTTTGATTTTTATTATTTTTTAATTCTCTTTTAGCCAATCTAACTACTTTTTCTATGGCTTCTTCTAAAGATTTAACCTTTTCTATTTTATTTTTCCTGGTGGCAAGTTCTCTTTGAATTTTATTTGAAGCAGTTCCTGGTAGTAAAATAACTTTTTTAACTTTTTTTTCAATTAATTTTGCTAAATTTTTATAATTCATTTCTTTATCCTCGCCTCCACAAATTAAATATATTTTTTTATTAAAAAATTTAATAGCGGGAATAGTTGATTCTGGAGTTGTGCTTAAAAAATCAACATAAAATTCTATTCCATTAATTTCTTTTTCTTTATGAAATTTTTCTTTTGGCCCTTGAAATGTTTCAATCCCCTCTTTTATTGATTTCAATGGTATTTTTGCACAAAAACTTGCTCCAATTGCAGCAAGAGCATCTTCAATATTTTGTGTACCAATTAATTTAAAAGAATTTATGGGCGCTATTTTCTTTTCATTATTTTTATATTTTATAATAAAAGATTTATTTTTAATGAAAATACCCTTCTTTAAACTTTGTTTATGGGAAAATGTTAAGATATTAATTTTATTTTGATATTTTTTAATTAATTTTTGACAATTTTTGTCTTCATAATTCAAAATAGCGAAATCTTGTTTTTTTTGATATTTTAGTAATTTTTCTTTAGTTTTAATATATTCTTTTTCTGCTTCTTTAATATTATTTTTTTCACCTATTGGCTTCAAAAAATCATCTAAATGATTTTGAGTGATGTTTAAAATAACTGAAATATCAGGAGAATTTTTAATATCAAATAAAAGTTGACGATGCGATATTTCTAAAATTAAAAAATCTTTATCTGTTAAATTTAAAGCCTTTTTAATAGAATTTCCACTAAATTTATCATTGCCTAAAGTTAAAAATCTGTTTTTTGATTTAGAAAAAATATTTTCAATTAGACGAGTTGTTGTTGTTTTTCCTTGTGAACCAGTGACCCCAATAATCTTTGCTTTTGTTTGAAAATATAAATTTAAAATTCCCCAAAAAGGTATTTTCCTTTTTAATTTTTTTAATGGTTTATTTTGCTTATATAAAAACCATGATTGAGGCAGGAAAATTAAATCTGCCTTCTTAACATCTTGAAGATAATTTTCTTGAAAGTGAATTAAATTTTCATTTTTTTTAATAATATTTAAATTATTCTCTATTTCTTTATTTGAAAGATTCGGATGTGATTTTTTAAAAATTTCTTCTATCTTTTCTGGAGATGAAAAATCGTGCCCGGTAATATTTTTGAAGCCAGAACCCAAACAAAAATCAAACATAGCAAACCCTTCATTTCCCAGTACTCCTACTATATGAATATTTTTATTTTTTAATTCTTCCATACTATTTTAAATTATAATGCATTTATCATTTTGAATCAATAAAATCTATTTTAAAAAAAGGGCCGTGTTTTAAAAAAAGGGCCGTGTTTGTGAAAACACGGCCCTTGGCCTAGAGTTTACTCTTCAGTTTCAGATGGAGTCAAGAATCCCCTGGCGATAGTAATTACTTTAATCGTCTGATTTAGGATTTCTACTCCGATTATGCGCATTCAGCTCTACATCCTGTCTTTATCATTGAGTGTCTACAATGACACCTGCCAGTTTTTTGGTATCAATTTTAACTTGCCTTCAGTGAATGTACCGAATTTTTTGTTTCTATATGCCCGGGGAGGGATTCGAACCCTCGAGTCCGAAAGGACATTGGATTTTAAGTCCAACGCGTATACCGATTCCGCCACCCGGGCATAATTTAATATAACTTCAAAGGCGTGGGTGGGAATCGAACCCACGTATGACAGTTTTGCAGACTGTCGCCTTACCACTTGGCTACCACGCCAAAATTTTAAATTTAAATTATATTATTATATAAAGTATATCAATTTATTATTTTATTTTCAATTCTTTCTCAATAATTTCTTTTGCCTCCTGTATAGTTTTTGCCTTAATTATAAATCCAGTTGCTTGTCTGTGTCCGCCTCCTCCAAATTTTTCTGCTAATTTTATAATATTTAACTTACTTTTCTTTTTAGGTGACCTTACACTAACTTTAATTTGATTTTCTTCTATTTTTGATAAAAAAATATATGCATCTGCCTTCCCTATAAATGATATAAAATCAGGGAAAATTGGGGTTTCATTAAAAACAATACTTGATGTCTCTTTCTCTTCAAGCCAGGAAAAAATAACAGAACCTTTTTTTTCTAATCTTTGCAAGATTAAAGAAAGTATTTTTGCTTTTTTAATATCAAATTCAAAATATTTTTTTGCTATTTGAGGAAGATTTGCTCCTAAATTTATTAATTCTTTAACAATTGTAAGTTTTTCCTTTGAAAGACGTGCAAAACACACTGAATCAGTATAAATACCGGTTAATAAAATAGTAGCAAGATTTTTATTTATTTTAAAATTAATTTTCTTAAAAAAATCGAAAATGATTTCTGAAGTAGAAGAGGCATGGGGATCTATTATTTTAAACTCTCCTATTTGATTCTGGCGAGGATGATGATCAAATGTAATTGTAGTTATACCTTTATTAATAAAAATTTTGGGCAATCTTTTTTTATCAGCATAATCTAAAGCGACAATTAAATCTATTTTTCTAAATAAATTTTCATCAATACTTTTTTGAATTTTAGAAAATCCAAAAAGATATTTTAAATATTTCGGAGGATTTTTAGAAAATATAATCGCTTTTTTATTTAATTTTTGAATAAAATATGAAAAAGCAAGAGCAGAGGAAATTGCATCTCCGTCAGGAGCAATATGGGGAAGAATCAAAATATTTCTTTTTCCTTCAATTTCTTTATATATCGATTGAAATAAAATATTAAAATCTTCCATAATATAATTAAAAATATATTTAATAATTTTTATTCTTTAAACTTCTCTCAATTTGAATGATATTCTCCAAATTTTTTTCACCTTCATCAATTTTAAAATTTATTTTAGGTATTTTAAATAATTTTAATCTTTTTGCTAAGATACTGCGAATTTCTGGAAGATTTTTTTTTATTTCTTTAATCGCTTCTTTTTCATATTTTTCAGGGTAAACAGATAAAAATACATTTGCATATTCTAAATCTTTTGATATTTCTACTTTTGTAATATTCAAAAGTTCTTTTTTTTCAAATTGAGGAATAATCCGAAAAATAATCGCGCCAATTTCTCTTTGAAAAAGATTATTTAATTTATTTATTCTTCTATTTGTATTTGTTTCCATGATTAAATTAATCTTAAAACTATCGCTTCGTCTCCTATTTTTACCTTTCCATTTCCTTTAAATTCTATACCTATTTCTTCACCTACTTTAGCGCTTTCTATTTCTTTTTTATCTCTTTGAATTTCAATAATTTGCCCTTGAATAATCTCTTTTTCTTTTTGAATTATTAAAAAATCATTTTTTTGAATATCGCCATCCAAAATTTTTACTCCAAAAACCTGCTTTACTTCTTTTTGATTTTTTCTTTGTGTTTTAAAAACAACAAGAACTTTAAGTTTTCCTACTTCTTTCTTTTCTTTTGGTTTTTGTTCTATTTCTTCTTTTATCTTTTTTTGTATATTATCAATAAAATCATAAATCAAATCAAAATTTAAAATTTCAACATTTAAACTTGAAGCCAAACTTTCAACGTTTTTTGATAACTTTTGACGAAAACTTATAATTTTTGCATTCATATCTTTGGCTATTTTTACATCATTTTCAGTTATTTCTCCAACTTTTGATTCTAAAATTTCAAAACCAACATCTTCGTTAGATAGTTTTTTAATTAAAAGTTCTTCCAAAACATCAAGTGAACCCTTAAAATCTGCTCTAATAATTACTTTTATTTTCATTTTTGATTTTACTGATGATTTTTTTTGAATTATTTTATCTTTATTTTCTTCAATAAATATTTGTACTTCTTTTAATGTTTTAAATACATAAAAATTTTCACCCAATGTCGGAAGATCCTCAAATCCTAAAACTATTCCACTTTCACCAGGCAATAATTTATTTTTACTAGTTCCTCTCCAATCAATAATATTTTTTACTCTACCATAAGCAGTTTGGGTGCCAACTATATCTTTTAAATTTAAAATTCCCTCTTCTACAATAAGGGTTACTTTTTTGCCCATTTGATAATCTAAAGATACTTCAATAATTACTCCTTTTGCTGGTTTATTTTCATCAACTTTAACTTCATTCATTTGATAAAGGAGATCAATAACTTCCAATAATTCATTAATTCCTTTTTTAGTTTTTGCAGATGTTTCTACAACTGGAATATCTCCACCATATCCCTCTACAAATATTCCATAATTTTGAAGTTGAATTTTTACCTTTTCGGGGTTTGCATTGGGTTTATCAATTTTATTCAAAGCGACAACCATCGGAATATTAATTTCTTTTAAATAATTTATTGCTTCAACTGTTTGCGTTTTTACCCCTTCTTCAGCATCAATTACCAATACTGCGATATCTGCTACTTTTGCTCCCCTTTCTCTCATTTGAGAAAATGCTTCGTGACCCGGGGTATCAATAAAGGTTATCTTTTTATTTTTAATTTCAACATCAAAAGCACCAATATGTTGAGTAATACCGCCACTTTCTTTTTTAACAAAACTCGTTTGTCTAATTGCATCAAGAAGCGAAGTTTTTCCGTGATCAATATGTCCTAAAATTACAACAACTGGAATTTTTGTAATCATTTTTATTTTTTATTTTTAATTTCTTTATTTATTGCTTTATTTATTACTTCTTTTTCTTCTTCTGTAAGAGTAAATTCAGATCTACCATCCTCTATTGGCTTTAGATAAACGCGTGTTCCACCTCTTTGATGGTAAGATGTTAAAATAAAACCATTTTGTTTTTCATCTAATAGTGCAATAGAAAAACTTTGATTTCCACCTATCTCCTTATATGGATTGTATCTTAAAATTCCAACCTTTTGTATTGAATTTAAAAGTCTTGAGTCAATGTTTTGAATTTTTTCATAAATTTCTTTAATTGCTTTTTCATTATTTTTCTCTCTTTTCAAGATTTCAAAAATTACTTCTTCTAAATCATCTGCCTTTTTCCCTTTAAAAAATTTTGAGATTCTAATATTTGCTTTTCTTAATCTCACTTCAATAAAAATTAGCCAGATTATGAAAAATAAAATAGCACCTATTAATATAAAATTTATATATTTATCGATAAATTCAAACATATTATTTAGTTAAAAAATTAATTTTTTAATTATACTACATAAAATATAAAAAATCAATAAAAAAACAGGGAATCTTTACCCTGTTTTCTATAATTTTAGATATCCATTTAATATTGACACCTAATCTCGAAATAACTCTGTGGATGACGACAATTTGGACATTCTTTTGGTGCTTCTGTCCCAAAATGAACATAACCACAATTGCGGCAAACCCACATCACCTTCTTTTTCTTTTTGAAAACTTCTCCTTTTTCTATATCGTCTAATAATCTTTTATATCTCTTTTCGTGTTGCTCTTCTATCTCAGCTACTTCTTTAAAAAATTTCGCTGCATCTTCAAATCCTTCATTTTTTGCTGTTTTTTCAAACTCTGGATACATTTGACTGGATTCATAATGTTCGCCTTCAATTGCTTTTTTTAAATTTTCTTTTGTATTTGACCATTGGCCCAAAAGTTTCCAAATCATTTTTGCGTGTTCAAGTTCATTTTTGGCGGTTTCTTCAAATATAGCAGCAATACCTTCAAATCCTGCCTCACGAGCAATTTTTGCAAAATAAGTATACTTATTTCTTGCCTGAGATTCACCAGCAAATGCCTTCCAAAGATTTTCTTCTGTCTTTGAATTTTTTTTCACAGGTTTTGGATCTGACACAGTAATTGGATCTTTCATATATAAACATTAATTTTTTAATATTTGACCTTTAAATAAAAATTTTAATTTGTTTCGTCTAATAAATCAACTAAGACATTTACTTCTTTGGGATTAACTTCTAAAACTCCTTTTTCAATTTCAAAAAATTTTTCATCGCCACCTATTTTTAATTTTAAACTCCCCCTTTTTAAAAAGGTAATCAATGGAGTATGGTGAGGTAAAATTGTTAATGTTCCTTTAGCTCCTGGAACAGTAAGAGAATCTGCCTCACCTTCAAAAATTACATTTGTTAAAGAAATAATATTAACTATCATAAATTTTATGAATTTTCAACCACTAAAACTGCAGAGTGATTTCCTAAAGATAAATTAAAAAATCACTAACTAAGTTTTCCCTTCATATAAAATTCTTCTTCTCTTTTTGAATCAACCTCGCCAGAAATAATTTTTTTAAATCCATCAATTGTATCTTTTAAAGGAACATACTCTCCTTTTTTTCCAGTAAATGTTTCAGCAACGTGAAATGGTTGAGATAAAAATCTTTGAATTTTTCTTGCTCTTTGAACTGCAATTCTATCTTCTTCAGAAAGTTCTTCCATGCCTAAAATAGAAATAATATCTTTTAAATCTTGATATCTTTTTAAAATTCTTTTAACTTCAGTTGCTACAAAATAGTGATCTTCGCCAACTATATTTGGATCTAAAATTTTTGAACTGCTCTCAAGCGGATCAACTGCGGGATAAATTCCTAAATCTGCAATTTCTCTTGATAGTACAATAGAAGAATCTAAATGAGAAAATACCGAAACTACCCCAGGGTCAGTTAAATCATCAGCTGGGACATAAACTGCTTGAATTGAAGTAATTGAGCCATCTTTGGTAGAAGTAATTCTTTCTTCAAGTTCAGAAATTTCTTGAAATAAGGTTGGCTGATATCCAGTTTGAGAAGGAATTCTTCCAAGAAGAGCAGAAACTTCAGCACCTGCCAAAGTAAACCTAAAAATATTATCAGCGAAAAATAATACATCTTTTTTTTCAACATCACGAAAATATTCAGCAATCGTTAAACCAGTAGATGTTACTCTAAATCTTACTCCTGGTGCTTCGTTCATTTGTCCAAAAACTAAAGCACAATTTTCAAGAACTCCGGCATTTTCCATTTCAAGTAAAATATCGTTTCCTTCTCTTGATCTTTCTCCGATTCCTGTAAAAACAGAATAACCCTTATGAACTTCTGCTACATTACGAATAAGTTCTTGAATTAAAACTGTCTTTCCAACTCCTGCTCCACCAAATAGTCCAGCCTTTCCTCCTTTTGGAATCGGAACTAATAGATCAATTGCTTTTAAACCCGTTTCTAAAATTTCAATATTTGTTACTTGCTTAGTCATTTCTGGAGCCCTGCGTTGAATAGACCAATAATATTTACTTTTAATCTCACCCTTATCATCAATTGGATCCCCCAATACATTTAAAACTCTTCCAAGAGTAGCACTTCCCACAGGAATTTTAATTGGACTGCCTGTATCCAAAACTTCATCTCCTCTTTTAAGTCCTTCAGTAGGACCCATTGCTAAACATCT
Source organism: Minisyncoccota bacterium (assembly GCA_028697615.1). Lineage (GTDB taxonomy): Bacteria > Patescibacteriota > Minisyncoccia > Minisyncoccales > JAQVET01. The sequence continues at coordinate 5,664 of JAQVET010000003.1, read as the reverse complement.
CACTCTTTTTTCTCCTAAATCTTGTTCAACTTCTAATATTAAATTTGTTCTTTTAACTTTTAAGGCATTAAAAATTTGAGGAACATTCTCTTCGAATTCCACATCAACCACAGGACCTAAAACTTGAATAATTTTTGGCATATATTTTTTTTAAAATTTTAATTACATAAATAATTTTAAGCGATTGCTTCTTTTGCTGAAGTAATTTCAGAAATTTCTGAGGTAATCTGTGCTTGTCTTGCTTTATTATATTCCAAAGTTAAATTTTCAATAATATCCTGAGCATTATCCATTGCTCTTTTCATTGCCATCATTCGACTAGCTTCTTCAGAAGTCCTTGCTTCCAAAATTGCATGATAAATTTCGCTCTCCATTAATTGATACGTTAATTCTTCAAAAATTTCTTCCAATGATGGTTCAAAAATATAATCAATATTTTCCTCCATAATAGTTTCACCAGTAGTTTCCTGTATCATCTGTCTCAATAATTTTTCATCAAATGGAAAAATTTGGATTATTCGTGGTGTTTGTATAAAGGAAGTAAAATAATGAGTCGCAAAAAAAAGAATTTTTTGATATTCACCTTTTTGATAAAATTCTAATAAACACCTAAATAACTTATCTGAAGTTTTCTTTTCCTCAAATTCTTTAATTTCTGGAAACTCAATTTTTACATTGTAATTTTCTTTTCTAAAAAAATTTGTTGCTTTTTTGCCAATAGTAATTAATTCTACCTCACCTTCATCTCTTAATTTTTTAATTTCCATTTCACTATATTTTAGAATATTTTTGTTATATATTCCACAAAATCCTCTATCAGATGAAAATATAATAACTAAAATTTTTTTTACATTACTGCCGACAGAAGATGTTTTTACTAATTCATTTTTAGATTCGTTTTTTTCTAACAAACTTTTTTTATGCTCAAGTAATCTTATTAAAATTTCAATAGATTTTTTTACAAATGGTCGAGAATTTAAGGTAGAATTTTTTAATTTTCTTACCTTCATAGCAGCAACCAATTCCAGTGATTGAGTCAAAGCATAAATATTCTTTGTAGAATTAATTTTATTTTTAACTTCCCTCAATTTCATATTTTTTTGTTAAATCTTGAAGAATTTTATTAAGTTCATCTTGAATAGAAGAATCTAAATCTCTTTTTTCTCTAATTGATTCAAAGATTACTGGCTTTTTTATTTCTATCGTTTCATAGAGTTCGCTTTCAAATTTTTTAATATCCTTAACTTGAATCTTATCTAAAAATCCCTTTACTCCTGCATAAATCGATACTATTTCTTTTTCAATTGGAAGCGGGTTTAATTTCTCCTGTTTTAAAACCTCTCTTATTCTCTCGCCTCTCTCTAAACTCTTTTTTGTCTCCTCATCAACTTCTTCTAAAAATTCTACAAATCTTTCCAATTCTGCAAATTGTGCTAGTTCTAATTTTAAAGTAGAAGCAACTTGCTTCATTGCTTTAGTTTGAGCTGCTGATCCCACTCTTGAAACTGATAAACCAATATTTACTTCTGGTTTTTGACCCTGCAAATAAAGAGATGTGTCAAAATATATTTGGCCGTCACAAATGGAAATAACATTAGTAGGAATATATCCGGTAATATCACCAGCTTGAGTTTCTAAAATTGGGATTGCTGTTAGTGATCCTCCTCCTTTATTTTTATTTAACTTTGCCGCTCTTTCCAACAATCTTGAATGAAGATAAAAAATATCTCCTGGATATGCTTCTCTACCAGGTGGCCTTCTTAAAATAAGAGCAATTTGCCTCCATGCATAACCGTGTTTTGTTAGATCATCATAAATTACAAGAGCATCCTGACCTTTCTCCATAAAATATTCACCTTGAGCACATGCAGCATATGGGGCAAGATACCAAAACGAAGCAGGTAGAGAGGCCGAAGCAGCGACAACAATTGTATAATCCATAGCGCCTGATTTTTTTAAAATTTCAACCGTTCTTGCAATTTCTGATTCTTTTTTACCAATAGGACAATAAATACAAATCGGTCTTTTAACTTCATTTTTTTGATTTAAAATGATAGTCAATGCGTGATCGGATTTTTCAGTAGTTCTATCTCCTAAAAATAATTCTCTTTGACCTCTACCAATTGGAATTAAGGCATCGATTAATTTTATCCCTGTATGTAATGGACTATTTACTGGCTCTCTTTCTACTACAGAAGGACCAATTTTTTCTAATGGAGAAAATTTATTTGCTTTTATTTCTTCTTTCCCATCTAATGGATTTCCCAGGGGATCGATAACTCTCCCAATTAAATTTTCTCCTACCGGGCAAGAAAGTGTTTTTCTTTCCCTTTTTACAATATCGCCCTCTTTTATTTTAGAAAAATCGCCCAGTACAATTGCCCCTACTAAATCCTCTTCTAAATTAATTACCACTCCCAAGATATCTGATGCTTCAAATTTTATCATTTCAAAACTTTCTACTTCTTTTAAACCTGAAATCATAGCAATTCCGTCTCGTACTTCTACCACTTCTCCTATTTCCTCTTTTCTTGCTTTAATCTCTAAATTTTCAATTTCTTTTTTTAAAATTTCGAATGTGTCCATATTATTTTTTTAAAATTATTTAATATGCCCTTAACTGAACCATCGACAAGATAATTTTCATCTTTAGCTAAAAATCCACCGATAATCTCTGGTTCAATTTTAATTTTTATTTCCTTTTCTCCAAAATTTTCTTTTATATTCTTTTTTACTTCTTCTAAAAATTCCTGATTAAAATTCCTTGCTAAAATTAATTCTATTTTTGTCTTTTTTTCCAATTTTTTTAATTCATCCAAAATGGCTGGTAAAAAACGAAGTTTATTTTTTTCTTTTAGTAGAATTAAAAATTCTTTCACGATTTTCTGTTTTTCTTCATCGCTTTTTTCTTTAGTTAATAAAAATAATGTTTTAACTAATTTTTTAATCATTTTTACTTATCTACTAAAAGATTTTTAATAATTTCTTCGTCCTTTTTTAAATCTATCTTCTCTTTTAAAATTTTTTCACTTAGCGCAAGAACTAAATCTAAATTTTTCTGGGAAAAATCTTTTTTCAATCTCTCAATTTCATTTTGTGCTGCTTTTTTTGCATCCTCTAAGATTTTTTCTTTTTCTTTTTCGGCTAAATTTAAAATTTCTTTTTCTTTTTGTTTGCCTCTTTCTTCGCTCTGTTTTAAAATTTGTTTTGCTTTTATTTCTCCATCCATTAAGATTTTTTCTTTTTCTTTTTCGGCTAAATTAATCTTTTTTTCTGCTTCTTCGGATAGTTTAACTCCTTTATCAATTTTTTCTTTTCTTTCTTTTAATATTTTTAAAAATGGCTTAATAGCAAATTTTTGTAGCAACCAAAACAGAACCAAAATATTGATACATTGGCCCAAAAAAACTTTCCAATTAATTCCTAAAATATCTAATGGATTCATTTTGTATATATATTTAAATAAATCGGTAACGAAAATTTTAATCGTTACCAAATCTATTTTTAATAATTACAACTTAATTAAACGAATTTGATAATTAATGCTACTACCAAACAATAAATAGCGAGTGCTTCGGCAAAAGCAATCGATAGAATCATTCCTGTTTGTATCTTGGAAGAAGCCTCTGGATTTCTACCCATTGCTTCAACTCCCTTCGAACCTATTTTCCCGATACTAATAGCTGGCGCTATTACTCCCAAAGTTATTGTTAATGCAGCAGCTATTTCTTTTATAATTGATACATCCATAATTTTAAAAATTTTATTTTTTTGACCTTTTTTCTAAAAATGGTAAAATTAAATAACGAATATCAACAAATGTTAAAATCAAACCTATTATTATACCAGAAATTAAAAAAATTGGAAAGGTTTCAAATTTTTTATCAAGAAATACTCCTAAAACTAAAAAAACAACTAAAGGGAGTGCAACTAAAAATCCTAATTCCAACCCCAAAAAAATTGTATAAAAAACATTTTGTTTATTCCTCTGATTTTTGACTGGTGACGACATAAAAAATAATAATTAAAGATGAAAAAATTAAAGCTTGTATAAAACCAACGAAAATTTCAAGCCCCAAAAATGGTAATGGAAGTAAATAAGCAAGCATAAAAGAAACAATCATTAATAAAACTTCACCAGCTAAAAGATTGCCAAAGAGCCTTATAGCTAAAGAAAATGTTCTTGTAAGCTCGCCTAGTCCTTCTAATGTCCCAACAAAAAATAAAATTGGATTTTTCAAATTAATATACTTTTTAAAATAATTACGAAACCCTAAATCTTTTGCAGATAAAATATGAACAGAAACCATTGAGAAAATAGCAAGGGCCAAAGTAAAATTTAAATCCGAACTAGGAGACCTTAAAAAATGAAAAACGCCAAGTCCAGGCAAAACCTCTAAAAGATTAGCAGAAAGAATAAGAATAAAAACAATAGCGGCTAAAGGAAAAATATTTAATGTCTTTTTTCTATCATTTGTAATACTATCTACATAACCTAAAAGTGATTCCAGTATCCATTCAAAAAAATTTTGGAAAGAATCAGGAATAATCTTTTTTTTATTAAAAGCAAAAAAAAATAATAAAAATAAACAAATGCTTATTATAACAGCAAACAAAAAAGAATTAGTTATTGGAAAACCAAATAATTCAAATATTTTTTCTGCTGAAATTGAAATTGTTGGAATTTCCATAAGTTAAAAAATAAACATAAATAAATAAAGCTCAAATTATATAAAAATAAAAATTAAATGTCAAATTTTAATTTAAACAAATAGTACCATTGCTTTAATTATTATATTAAAACTTAACAATATTTCAATTTTAATCTAAATCTAAATAATTTGTAGTTTCTTATAGTTGTTAAGAAATAGGAGGATTCCAAACTTTAGGAATAATTGGAATCTCACCAATTGTTACTTCAATATTTTTTATTTTAGGATTTGATCTTATATTTTGGGAAATAAAATTTTCTATATTATCTAAATTAGGGGCAACAATACTCACCATAAGATTATATCTACCAGATGTTTTGATTAAATGATAAACCAATGGAGATTTTTCAAATAATTCTATTAGCTGAGAAATTGTTTTACTATCGGTCTCAATTTCTATTGTAGCAGATACAGAATAAAATTCCTCTATATTTAAAAATCCTTTGATCTTTAAAACATTTTCATTTTCTAATCTTTCAACTCTCTTTTTAACACCAGCAGAGCTAAGTCCAATTTTTTTTGCTATATCTACAAAAGAGGCTCTACCATCATCTGATAAAATATTTATAATTTTTGAATCAATACCATCTATTTTTTTTAAACTCCACGGAGCAAAAGCTAAATAACCCTCAACTGCAAAATCTGCAAGTCCCGTTCTGTCACAAAGAACGGCGAATTTTATATCTTTAATATTTAATTTTTCCTTCTTTAATCTCATCGATTCCATAACTCTTTTATAACTTTTACCAGTTATAATATCATTATCAACTATTAAAACTTTTTTCCCCATAACCTTTTCCTCTTCAATACCCAAACCATTATCATCCATAAAAGTAATATCGATTTTTACATTTTTGTTTTTAAGCCATTCATAAATACCTATAGCATAAAAAAAACCATCGTCACCCAGACCTATAATACATCCTGCATCTTTTCCAAAATAATTTTTAAT
>JAQVET010000051.1 GCA_028697615.1 Minisyncoccota bacterium | reverse complement strand
TTTCTTCTTTTAATGCCCTAATTTCATCTAACTCTTCGATTCTTGTTTTTTCTCTAATCCAATTTTCAAGTTTGGTTTGACTATCTGACAGATCTTCAAGTTTTTCTTGAAATGTTGTGATTAAAGATTTAAAAGAATCAAGGCTTTTTTTGAGGTTTGTAAGATTCGTTTTGAGATCTGATGGCGTTTTACTAAGTAAACACGTATCTATATTTTTTTCAAGATCTGTAATTTTTTCCAATAGATTATTAATTTGACTTTTTATAGCATTTAAATCACCAACATTTATTTTATTTTTTAGTTTTTCTATTGCGCTTTGAAGATTTTGTATATCACTTGAAATTTGTCGACATGCTCCTGTTAATTCCCCTGAACGTCTCTCAATCTCTTCAATCTTTTGTTTTGTTTTTTCTAGTTCTTTATTTATGGTTTTTGTCTTTTCTGGTATGTGGGTATTTGTATATGTGTCAATTTCAATTATTGATTGGTTTGTTTTTTCTTGATAAAGTTCAACAAAATCCGAGGTCTCTTCAATCTTTTGTTTTTTAAATTCAGTGGGATTAGTATTTTGTAATTTTTCTATTTCATCTTGTTTTAATTTTTCTGGATCAGCATTCTTAATACTTTCTGATTTTAATTCTATATCTTTTAATGTTTCTTCAGCATCTAATTTTTGAATTTCTAATTTTTCTATTTCTTTTTGGGCGTATTTTTCTTTTTCTTCATCGGTCATATTTTCAAGCTTTTGTTTTTGTTGATTGTAAAATTCTTCAGGTGTAAGAGATTTTACATCGTTTAACTCTTTTGTAAATTTATCAAGTTGATTTTTAGGATTTATTGTTTGTTTTAGTAGTTTATCGAAATCTAATTTTGATGGTAGAATATTTGTAGCATAATTTGTAATATAATTTTTTACGCAGGCAACATTTGAGCTGAGAGCATTTGGAGGCGATTGGAAATATTTAACCAAATTAACTATTTTTCGACAAAATTGCGGTGAAGATGAGGAAATCAATGTTTTATCAGGTAATTTTTCAACTGCTCCACGACAACAAGGCGCTTCGCAATAAGTTATTCCTTCTAGTTCTGCTCTTTGACAAATATTACAACTTTTTTCTTTTATTAGTTCGTCAGAGGTCATTTCTCTTGGTTCATAATTTATATAGTAATGTTTACATTGATCGCAATATTCATCTTGGATTTTGCATTTTGTTTCCTTCCAGGCATCGTAAAGTCCGCCAAGGAGTTCTTTCACCCATCGTCCCTCTGCTAAAATTAAAGGATAAGGTAATCCATCAGTGCCTTCTTTATTGCAAGGCCATTTTACTCTTTGGGGATAAAGATTTAAAATTGCATCTAAAGATAAATATTCAATATCTTTACTTCCAAGATCAGTGCCACAACAAAGATCAGGTCCTACTCGAATTGGTATTGGAAATGGATCAGGTGTGCATACAAATTTATAGAGACACCATTGATCACATTCATCAGAGCAACTTGCTTTTAAGAGTTTATTGTAAAGTTCGCTGGTTAATTGATATGTCCTTTTAATGGTTTGAAGAGCTTCTTCTAAAAATGAAAAATGTATTTCCTTTTTTTCTATTTGCGGCGTAATTTTAAAATGATTAATTTTACTATAATGTCTTCCCCACGCATGATGAGTAATTTCAAGGACACATTCTATATTAATCTTACTTAAAACTTCTTGTTCAATTTTTAAAAGAGAATAACATTGAGGTATAGAATATAGCAAAGAACCAGGAGATGTTGCTGCTTTATCTGCCTCGCCCATACAATAAAAATCATCCCAAGCACAATAATGAGAGGCCTCATTAATTCCTTCTCCTTGTTGCTGTTCTGGATTTAGTATTATTTTCCCGCTATCATCAATTGTGGGCACACTGCAAAAAAATGTATCATTTAAATTAAGAGGTGATATTGGATATATACTTGATTCCATCTTTAGTTTTCTAGCAAAATTTAGCTGTGTTTCCCATTTTTTTGTATCTTGTTGGACCACATCATAACAATGCATTAAAGAATTTGTTTGTGTTCCACCTATTAAACGATTGGTATCTTTTTTACAAGAGGCTGCTTTAAGATTAATTTTAAAGAGATCATCTCTTACCTTGTTTAAATTAGTTATATAAAGATTTTCATTATTCTCTTCAAAAAAATAGTTTCTTTTTATAATTTCACTTTCAACAGCGCTTTTAAATTTTTCCACAAATCTTTGAGTTTCTTGATTTTCACAATAATTAATGGTTCCTCCTGTAGGATCAAAGTGTTTTTTTACAAAACAAGCGTCTTTGCATGTTTGTTGGTCCGTAGCATTGGTGCAAGAAGCGTCTGGGTTATTGGGATTACCGCACATATCAAGAAGTTTGTTAAAAATATCTTCTACTAATTTTACTAATTGTTGGTATTGAATTTCTTCTTGTTTTGAAAGACCATCTCCTGTTTTTATCCCTTCTATTTTTAATCTTGGAAGATTATGATAGTTATAGCCAGTTTTAGTTGTTGTTTCTACATTACCTTGTCCTAAAAGTTTTTTTAATTCGCTATTAATTGGCGCTACGCTTGAATTAATACTCTGGCCATCAGTTTCTACATTACATGTTTTATTTTGAGAAGTTGTGAAGGGGCAGTAGTTTGGATTTTTATCTGGCATATTGACCTTTGCAGGATATCCAGGATTTACACACCAGTTATTTCTAAATTCAAAACAAGGTAATTCCGGACAACAGGGTTTAGCATCACCGCTCACACTGCTAGCAGGTTTACAATGGTCACGACACCCACAGGTTTCAGACATAGCAATCATATCATTTATGGGCTTATCAATAACTACGCTTTTAATATGATCTTCAAATAATATTAAATTCGTAAGAGAGAGATCGTTAAGTTCTAATTTAACCGAATCTAATTTTCCAAGAACAAATAATTGTCCATTATTATTTTCCTTATTTTTACCTGCAATTATAATTTCTGCCCTACCATCGGAATCTGTATCGACAATAGGATGTGACCATGGAAGTGAAAGATCTTTTTTTAAATCCAATTCCCAAATTGCTTTATTACACTGATTATTAATTACGCACTCTTCTTGAGTAGCACAATTAGCGGGTTCACAAGTTCTTTTATAAAGAATATGACCAGCAGGACAACCTTTTTCGCTACAAATATTACTTGTTTTCCATTCTTTGCAGCTGCAACCAGAAGGTAGATTTGTGGATGATGGTTTTGAAGATTCAACACCTTGATTATCTAAAAGATAAATTTTACCTGATTTACTTCCAATTATAATTTCTTTTTGTACATCATCATAAAGGTTAGCTAGTGTTGGTGGAGAGATTAATGTTTTGCAAGGTATCGGGTTTTTATTTTCGTCTTGGCCGCATATTTCTTGCCACTTCCATAAAAGTTCAATATTCCCCTCTATTTTATCTGAAATTTCGTTAGTAATTGGAATAAAATTTTCTGTTTCTTCTATTTTTCCACTCTTATTCCAATCAAGAGCAAAAACTTTTCCCAAAGATGTGGTAATAATAAGTTCGTTGTTTGTATCATTATCTAAATCAGCTGCTGCCATGCCAATAATTTTTTCTAAGTTACCATTTTTATCTCTTTCAACAAGTCCTGTTGTGACTTCTCCTTCGGTTTTTATTTCTTTTAATTTATAAATCCAAGATGGTATAAGAGTATTTTTATCAATTCCCAGTTCTTTTCGTCTATTTTCTGTCATTGGTTGAAAAATTATAATTGTTGGGAGTCCATCTTCTTTATCCTGCCATGCAATAGCAATGTTATCTTGAATTTTATTGGTAAATTTAAGTGAAATAGGTGTTGAAGTTGGTAATTCATTTGATAGCTCTTTTATTTTCATTGGAGTTCCAGTTAATCCATCAAAAACTGATATTTGAGTAGGATTTTCATTTGGGTTTTCTGATTGACATTTTAAAGTAAGAGAACATTCTCCATTTATAAATTCTTGTCCATAATAGCAATCATTGGTTTCGTTCGGGATAGCACTTGGTGGCCAAATACATTCTGTGCTTATTCCTTTATTTACAAAAATTATTTCTTTTTGAAAATCACTATCCATATTGCCCGAGACAAACCATCCTTGGTCAATATTCATTTTTTCTCTTCCTGTTTCATTAATAAATCCATCAAATGACCGCCATAAAATAATTGGTTTTGGCGCTGGTTTAGTTTCTTCTTCAGATTCTTTAGAAAAATCTTGATAAACAAGTGCATAAACCGAGCCTCCAATTGTTTTATTCATTTCTTCTGATTGTGGTCCTGTTGGAGAATCTTGTTTCGTCGCAACAATTATTGTTTCTGGAATTCCATTATTATCAATATCAGCAATAAATGGTCCAATTGCACCTATATTAGAAGGTGGGCAAGTTTCTCCGTTTTCATTTGGATTAATTAATGCTCCTGTTGAAAGGCAAAATTCCCAATCAATAAAAACACCATTAATAGAATTAACTATATCTTTAGTTTTTTTATATTCAATTTTCCAAGATACAAGAGAATTATTTTTTGTTACAGCTAAAATTTCATTTATACCGTCACCATCGATATCAATGATTATTGGACTATCACTAATTTCTCTTGTCAATTGAAATGGTCCCCAGGGTTTTATTCTTGGATTTGATAATTCTTTTTCATCATTAAGTCCTCTTGTTTCCTCGGAGAAGAAGCTTACAGTAGCGTTGCTTGCTTGACCAAAAACAGCAATTTCATTTTTAGAGTCATTATTAACATCAGCGATTAAAACAGGAATTTCTGCGGCAATATTTGTTAAATCTTGCCTATATTCAATTGTTGCTTGTTTAATATTAGAGGAATTATTAGACACAGGATTTTTTGATTGATTCCCTCCAGCCATAGCGAAATTATCTATTTTATCTGCTTTTGCTGTTTGTACAGATGCAGGTGTTGGTGATGATGGACTTGGTTTTCTAGGTTCAAAATTTAAAAGCTGTGGGTCAGCGGTATTTAAAATAATGTAAAATGAAAAAAGTAAGATAAGTCCAATAATGGCATTTTGAAGTCGATTTTTTGCGCTGCTTTTTAAATTAATATTTTCTGCTGTTAAGATATATTGGATGCCAGATATGACAATAGCAAGGGTTGTTATAGCACCTCCCAGCATTAAAAGTAAACTTAAAAGATAAGATAGCCAATCATAAAATTC
>JAQVET010000050.1 GCA_028697615.1 Minisyncoccota bacterium | reverse complement strand
CCGGTCCACAGAAAGAAAAAGCTACTAAAGGGAAATATTATTCTGGTATTCCCTTACGGCAAAGAGAAAAAATCAGAAACGGTGACATTTCAAAAGATTTAGTAATTAATAATTTTTATAATATGGCAGACGTATACGGCAATTGTCGTTTGGAAGGAGGAGTTGAGCTTAGAAGTGGGAAAAAGCCAGAATTATGGATAAAAACTTTAATGGATATTGGATCAAAAACAGGAGATGTGGTTTTAGATTTCTTTATGGGAACGGGTACTACTTGTGCCGTTGCTCATAAAATGGGGAGGCAGTATATAGGAGTAGAACAACTTGATTATGGAGAAAATAGTGCGGTAGTTAGATTAAAAAATGTTATCAATGGTGACCAAACCGGTATTTCAAAAGAAGTAGGCTGGCAAGGTGGAGGTGATTTTCTTTATTTAGAGCTTGCAGAATGGAACGAAAATTTTGTTGAAAAAATTCAAAAAGCAAAAACAAAAGGAGATTTGAAACAATTATGGGAAACAATGAAAGAAAAGGCATTCTTGAGTTATAAAGTTGATGTAAAAGCGATTGATGAACACGCAAAAGATTTTGAAGATTTATCTATTGAAGACCAGAAAAAATTTTTGTTGGAATGTTTAGATAAAAATCATCTCTATGTTAATTATAGCGAGATTGATGATGAGGAGTATGGAGTGGATGAGGAGGATAAAAAGTTAAATAAGGAGTTTTATAAAAGTTAAGTTATGGCTACATTTCAGGATTTTTCATTGGTAAATAAAGTAATAAAATCTGTTAGAAATAGAAATAAAATTGAAGAGATGTCGTATGCTTTTATTTTTACTTTTTTAGAAAAAATGTTCCCCATTGACCCAGATGAATATATTACGGACGGAGGAGGAGATTTTTCTATTGATGCTTATTACATAGACTTCGAAAAAGAAGAAATCAATATTTTTCAGCTAAAATATACTGATAAATTTGAAATAGCAAAGACTAAAATAGCATTAAAACAAAGAGATATAAGTCTTTTGATTCAGCACCTTGAAAAAATATGGGCTCAAGATAAAAACTTATTAAAAAAAGCAAATCCTAAAGTGAATAATGCAGTCAAGAATATTTGGGATGCCTTCGAAAAAGGATTTTTTAAAACTAATATTTGGCTTATTTCTAATTATAATAGCACAATAGAACATCAGCAAATCGAAGAGGTTAGATTTCAACTACAGCAAAAATTCAGAGCTGACCTTAAAATATACTCTCTTGAAGATTTGGTTTCTTTGCTAATAACCGAAAGATTTAACCCAGTTAATATCAGCTTACAACTTAAGGGAAGAAATTACTTTGAAGATACAACAGGAGAGGCAAGGGCCTTAATAGGAGAAATAAATGCTCTTAATTTCCTTAAGTCAATTTTACGAGACGATGGTAATTTAGAAGAAAATATTTTTAATGAGAATATACGAGTTTATTTAAAGCAATCGACAAAAATAAATAAACAAATATATTCTTCGATACAAGATGAAAAAGAAAATTATAAATTCTTTTTCTATAACAACGGCATTACTGCAATTTGCGATTCTTACAAACATCCTAATACTGATAGTCCAATAGTTAATCTTGAAAATTTTCAAATAGTTAATGGTGGGCAAACGGTGCACTCTATTTATGACGCGTATAAACATGGTTTAGTGGACAATATAAAAAACATATATTTGCTGATACGAATTTACGAAGTTAAAGATAGGGCAATTGGTCAAACAATTGCAAGATATACAAACACCCAAAATCCTGTAAAAACTAGAGATATAATGTCGAATGATCAGGTACAAATAAAATTACAAGAGGAATTAAAAAGATTAAATTGGTGGTATGAGAGAAAAAAGTATGAATTTAGAGATGAAAAAGGGATCAAAGAGGAGAAAAAAATAGATGCTGAAAAATTAGGACAAGTAATCTTATCGTTTTATTTAGAAATGCCTGGTAGTGCAAAAAATAAAAAACAGGAGATATTTGGAAATTTTTATAATCAAATATTTAATGAGGATAAAATTAGCGCTGAATATGTTTTGCTGCCTTATCTTTTGTATAAAGAAATAGAAAAAGATTTTAAAAGATTCAATTTAAAAATAAAAAAATTAAGAATTAATAATAAATTGGAACAATTAGGAAAAATTTTAGCTAAAGATGAATTTTTACTTTATGCTCATTACTATCTCTTATTGTGTCTTAAATTACTAGCAGAAAAGAAGAGTATAGATTTAAAATTAGAAAATAAAAAAGAAATTTTTAGAAATTATAAAGAAAGTAAAAAATTGTTAAGGAAAATAATTGAAAGAAAGAAAAATGATCCCAAGTTTTCTTTATCATATGTGTTTAAGAGTGATGATTTAGTAAAAGAATTAAAAAAAGAATTAAAATAGAAGAAAATATGAATTGATATGCTCTACGAAACTTTTAATGCTAATAAGGAATCATTTGGAGAAGATTTTTTTACTTCACGGATTGACGATGAAGTAACTCAAAATCTTAATCCAAAGTTTGAATTGCGTGAATACCAAAAAGAAGCGCTCGGCCGTTTTGATTTTTATTTTAAAAATTATCAAAAACGAGCTTATCCGGCACATTTACTATTTCATATGGCTACCGGAAGCGGTAAAACGCTGATTATGGCTGCCAATATTTTACAGCTCTATAAACAGGGCTATCGTAACTTTATCTTTTTTGTAAACAGTGTGAATATTATTGAAAAAACCAAAGACAATTTCTTAAATACTTTATCTGAAAAATATCTTTTTGCGCCAAAAATTAAATTTGACGGAAAAGAAGTTTTTATAAAAGAAGTTCAAAATTTTGAAACAGCAAGCCCGGATGATATAAATATCCTTTTTACAACAATTCAGGGATTACATATCCGTTTAAATTTTCCAAAAGAAAACGCTTTGACATACGAAGATTTTACCGACAAAGAAATGGTTTTAATTTCTGATGAGGCGCACCATTTACAAACAATTACAAAACAAGATAGAAAAGAGCTCGAATTGGAAAAAAGTTGGGAATATACAGTTAAAAAAATATTAAAAAGCAATGTTAAAAATATTTTGTTAGAATTTACCGCGACTATTGATTTGAGTAATCAAAATATTAAGCAGAAATATGAAGACAAGCTTATTTTTCAATATGATTTAAAGCAATTTAGATTAGATAAATATTCAAAAGAGATAGAGGTTTTACAGGCAGATTTAGAAGCATTAGATAGAGCATTGCAAGTAGTTATTTTAAGCCAGTATCGCAGGAAGATAGCAGAAAAATATAAATTGCATTTAAAGCCGGTTATTCTTTTTAAGTCAAAAAGTATAAAAGAATCAAAAGAAAATTATAAAGAATTTTTGGCAAAAATTAAAAATTTAAAAGCACAAGATATACAGGAGATATCTTTTCGCGCAAAAGGAACAGACTTAGAAAAAGCATTTAGCTATTTTAAAAAAGAGAATATAACCCTTGAAAACCTAATTAGAGAACTGCAAGAAGATTTTTCAGAAGAAAAAGTGATGCTTTTGGATTCAGAAAATATTGATGAAGAAAAACAGATAAAGCTAAATTCATTAGAAAATAAAAATAACGAAATAAGAGCGGTATTCGCGGTTAATATGCTAAACGAAGGATGGGATGTGTTAAACCTTTTTGATATTGTAAGGTTATATGATACAAGAGATGGAAAGTGGGTTCACGGTAAATACCAGCCAGGAAACACAACAATGGGTGAGGCACAACTTATTGGAAGAGGGGCGCGATATTTTCCATTTCAATTAGATTCTGTTCAGGATAAATATAAAAGAAAATTTGACGAGGATATTGAAAATGAACTGAGAATTTTGGAGACATTACATTATCATAGCGCTCATAACCCAAAATACATTGATGAAATAAAAAGTACTCTTACGGAAATGGGGATTATGCCAGAAAAATATGTTCAGAGAGATTTATTTGTTAAAGAAAGTATTAAGAAAAGATGGGAAAATGATTATATTTTTATAAATGATAGAGAATTAAACCAACGAGAAGATATAAAAAGTTTAAATGACGCGAAAATTAAAGAACAATATAGCTATGAAATAAAAACAGGCGAAATTAAGGAGGAATTTATTTTAGACGAGTTAGGGGAAATAAAGGAGTCGAAAAATATTGTAAAAAAGAGAGTAAAATATAAAATTTCTGATTTTGGAAAAAATCTTATAAGAGGTGCATTGGATAAACTAGAGTTTTATAAATTTGAAGTATTAAAAAAATATTTTCCTTATTTAAAATCAATACAAGAATTTATTATTTCTGATAATTACTTAAAAAATGTTGAAATAGAAATAATAGGACCGGAGAATAAAATAAAAAGATTAACACAAGATGATAAATTGGCAATTATTTTATCTGTGGTTAACGAAATAGCAGATCAAGCAAAAATAAACACCTCAGAATACAAAGGAACAACTTTATTTAAAGCAAGGGGGTTCTTGGATGTATTTAAAGATAAAAAAATAAAAATAGATAAAGATGAAATAGAACAGAAAGAATTTAAACGGATTAATCTAGAAACAGTGGATTGGTATGGGCAAAATATATTTTATGGGACGAGCGAGGAAAAAAGTTTCATCAATTTTATTAGTGGATTAATAGACGAATTAAAGAAACGATATTCAGATATTGCTTTGTTGCGAAATGAAAAATTTTTTCAAGTTTATGATTTCGACGAAGGCAGAGCATTTGAACCTGATTTTATAATGCTTTTAAAAGAAAGAAATCATAAAATTAGTATTTATCAAATCTTCATTGAGCCAAAAGGAGAATTTTTGGTAAAAAATGATGAATGGAAGAAAAAATTTTTACTTGAAATAGAAAAGAAGTTTGATACCGATCTAAAGCTAGAAAATAAAGATTTTAAATTAATTGGGCTGCCATTTTATAATGAGCAATTAAAAAAGGAATTTGAGGACGCACTAGAAGATAAGCTGTTAAATAAAAATTAATTGGGATTTTCGGATCGATAATATTCAGAGGATTTCAGAGATGTTATAATAATCCATCAACTTTATTCTCTCACACCGGAGGAAATTGAAATTGTTGAGCAATGCGGAAATAAATTAAATAACAGATAGCATTTTAGAAACATTCTCACATTCTCAAGAATGTCAGAATGTTGAATAAAAAGTCAAAAAATTAATAGCAAAA
>JAQVET010000049.1 GCA_028697615.1 Minisyncoccota bacterium | reverse complement strand
CATGCTCAATCTGATGGAGACGATATTCTCTTTACACTCTCTGATGGAACAACAAAGCTAAGCCACGAAATAGAAGACTATGATAGCGCTACAGGAAAACTCATCTCTTGGGTTAAAGTACACACACTCTCCTCAACGCAAGATACAATCCTTTATCTTTACTATGGTAATCAATCAGCAGAAAACCAAGAAAACAAAACTGATGTCTGGAGCAATGGTTACGTTGGTGTATGGCATATGAATGATAAAACAACTTCTACTATTTTTGATTCTACCTCAAACAATAATCACGGCACAAAAAAAGCTGTCAACGAACCTATTGAGATAGATGGCAAGATAGGAAAAGCACAAAATTTTGATGGTAGTAATGATTATATTGATTGTGGTGCTGCTGTTAGTATCAAACCACAACTTCCGGTAACTGTTAGTGCCTGGGTCAATAAAAGTCAAACAACAGCAGATACTCGGACAATTTTTGCAAATAATGAAACAAATAATACAAATGCTAATCATCGAGGAATTAGATTAGGTCTTGATAAAAATAATAAAATTGATATTCACTATGGATCTAACTCAGGTGGATGTGCCCCAAGTAGTAGGAGATCTAAAACTGGAAGTAGTAGTATTTTAATTAATAATTGGACATATATAAGTACCATTGTAAGAGGAGCATTAGATATGAATATTATATTTAATAGTTCAGATGACGGAGGAACGTATTCGGGAAATGGTGGAAATTTAGGTTATTCATCTGATTCAGCAAATATTGGGCGCGGTCAAACTGGTGGTGGCTGTATCAATAATTATTTTCCTGGAAAAATTGACGAGCTTAGATTTTCCAACGTTGCTCGTTCTCCAGAATGGATCGCCACTGAATATGCCAATCAAAACGATCCAGCAAGTTTTTACACAGTAGGACAAGAAGAAACAATTTAAAGCTTCCCTGAGAACTGTTCTCGGGAAACTCAATTAAAGAATTAAAGGTGTAAATCTGATGTTTTCCGTAGCGCTTGAACTGCTTCTATTTTTTTATTGATTTTTTAAAGAGTAATTAGTATAATTAAAAATAATTAAAAAATATTATTTAAAGTATGCAAAATATAAAACCTAATCCAGGAAGAAAATTAAAAGTAAGTTTAGATGGTGACGGCGGGGAAGGGGAATATTTGCGTATACCCATAAAGACAAAGTTAGTTGTTAAAGAAGATGATATTTTAAAAATAGTTAAGGATTATGCTGCGGCCAATCTTAAAAAAGGAGATATTCTTTTTATGTCTGAGAAGATTGTAGCCATAACTCAAGGAAGAGCATTTCCAATAGATGAAATTAAACCATCAAAATTAGCAAATTTTTTAGTTAAATTTGTTGAAAAATCTCCATATGGAATTGGTCTTGGCAGTCCTTGGACAATGGAACTTGCCTTAAGAGAAGTTAGTGCTTTTAGATTAATTTTAGGAATTATTGGAGCTGCTATAACCAAACCATTTGGAATCAAGGGTGTTTTTTATCATATTTGTGGTTATAGGGCTTCTGCTATTGATGGACCCGGTTCTTATAATATTGAGCCCTATAATCGATACGTAATTTTAGGACCATTAAACCCTGATAAGGTAGCAAGTGATATTAAAAAAGTAATTGGCAATGAAGTTGTAATTGTTGATTCTAATGATTTTGGACTTAAAGTTTTAGGTAGATCAAATAAAAATATTTCAGATAAATTTTGCGAGAAGGTTTTTCAGGGAAATCCAATTGGTCAATCAAAAGAGCAGACTCCGCTTTGCATTGTTAGAAAAATAAATCATTAGTTTTTTAATATTTTTATTAATATTTTAAAAAGTAAAGGTTGATTTTTTAAAAAAATAAAAATTATGTCTTGGAAAAGTTTTGGACTTATAATAGGCGGCATTCTTATTGCGGCTTTTGGAGTTTTTTGTTTTATTAAATGGTGGACTAAATTTGTAGCAGTTTTTTTAGGATTTTTAGGGCCAATTTTTGTTTTGGTTGGAATTTTAATTCTTTTAATTGGTTGGAGCGAGAGAAAAGAAGAATAATAGTAAGTTAATTATAAATAAACTAATTTTTGTGCCGAAGGTGGGAATCGAACCCACATGGACCGAAGTCCACACGATTTTGAGTCGTGCGCGTCTTCCGTTCCGCCACTTCGGCAATTACTACAAAATCCTACAAATTACAAATGGTGTCAATTAAAGAACTAAAGAATTAAAGGATTAAAGAATTCAAGCAGTTTGAACAAATCGAACATTTTAGGTTTTGACTTTTGATATTTGATTTTTAACTTTGTTTGAAATTTGTAATTTGATATTTAGCGTAAATTTGACGTTTTATCGTGGATTTATATTGGCTTTTATACTTTAAATATTATACTAAATTTTTAATTTTTTTTGAAGTGTAACACTTATTGAATTATATTTCAAAATTTTAAATTTTATTTTAATTGAACTCTTCGTAATATTTGGAAGTCTTGATTTTTGTTTAAAAAGTTGTTATAAATTATAAAGATAAATTTAAGTTAAAATTTATAATGGTTACTTTCAATAAGGTTAAAAATTCTGTGGATGGTATTTTAAAAAGTTTTCCTCAAAGAAACGAAGATATTATTCGTGCTCGTTTTGGTTTGGGCAAAGAAAGGGATACGCTTGAAAATATTGGAAAAATTTATGGGATTACACGAGAGCGAGTAAGACAAATTGAGAATAAAAGCCTTAATGATATTAAAAATTCTTCAAAATTTTATCTCTTGCAAGAAGAGGCAAAAGAAATAGAAAAGTATCTTAAAAGTCTTGGGGGTTTAAAGAGAGAGGATATATTAATTAAAGATATTAGTCCAAAAGAAGATTATAGTGGTTATGTTTTATTTTTACTTACAATTGCCGATCCTTTTGATTATTCTCCTGATTCAGAAGTTTTTTATCCATTTTGGATGGTTGATAAAAATTCTCCGCGTATAGCCCAACATGTAAATGAATCCATAAAGTCAATTTTTGAAAAAACAAGATCTCTTCTTACAGAAGAAGAAATTGTTAATTTAGTTTTATCATCTATCGCACCAAAAACAAAAACAAAAATTGAACCTCCCCACGTCGTTAGTTTTATTGAGGTTTCAAAACATATTGAACAGAACCCTTTTGGAAAGTATGGTCTTATTTTTTGGCCAGATGTTAATCCAAAAACTATTCGTGATAAGGCATATTTAATTCTTCGCGAAAATGAAAAGCCAATGCATTTTATAGAAATTAAAAATGCCATTCAAAGTAGTCTTGGAGAAAATATAAAAGAGAATACACTTCACAATGAACTTATTCGCGATCCCAATTTTGTTTTAGTTGGAAGAGGAATTTATGCCCTTAAAGATTGGGGATATAAAGAAGGAGTACTAAGTGATGTTATTAAAGCGATTTTGAAAGAAAAAGGGCCTTTAACAAAAGATGAGCTTTACCAGGAAATTAAAAAACAAAGAATAGTTAAAGATAGCACAATTACTCTTAATATTTATTCTTTAAAAAAAGACAAAGATGGTAAATATTATATATAATATTTTTTATGTATGAGGTACTTTTTTCTTTAATAGCAGTTTTTTTTGTCAATACATGGTGGATCTTTTTAACAATTATCTTCTTTTTTTTGTGGCGTTCTTTTTATCTTTATTGGATTCAAGATAAATTTTGGAGTTCTCTTGAATGGGCAGCGCTGGAAATTACTCTTCCAGAAGAGGTAACAAAAACACCAAAAGCAATGGAAACTGCCCTTGAAGCAATGTTTGCTTTGTACGATGCTCCAAATTTTAAGGAAAAATGGTTTGATGGAAAAGTACTTTTTCACTATAGTTTTGAAATTGTTGGTATTGGAGGGGAGGGAATACATATTTATATTATACTACCAAGCACCCATATTCAACTTGTAAGAACAGCCATATATTCACAATATCCAGAAGCTGAAATTCAAGAAGTTGATAGAGGCAAACTAAAAGAGGTAGGAGATTATATAAAGAAAGTTCCTCCAGATGTTCCTAATGAAGAATATGATTTATGGGGAACAGACCTTAGGCTTTTAAAACCAGATCCATATCCCATAAGAACATATACATTTTGGCAAAGAGAAGAATTTAGAGAAGAAAGGAGTGTTGATCCATTAGCTACAATTTTTGAATTTTTAAGTTCTTTAAAAGAGGGAGAACATTTTTGGATTCAAATTTTAGCGCGCCCAATTACAAATGAACGTTCTTGGAAAGAAGACGGAGAAAAATTAGCAGCCAAAATTATGGGAAGAAAACCAAAAACAACACCAGGTATTTTAGAGCCACTTTATATTAGTAAAATGCCAGAGGATATCGTAAGGGTTTTAATTGAAGGTGAACCAATTCCAGAAAGAATTCCTGGAGAAGAAGAAGCGTCAGAGGCAACTCTTTTTAAGTTGACTCCTGGTGAATCAGAAACAATAAAAGCGATCGAAGAGAATATTGCCAAGCAGCCATATGAAGTTAATGTTAGATTTCTTTATATTGCTCGGCGCGATGTTTTTTTTAAACCACAGGTATCTTCATTCTTTGGTCATTTTTCACAATTTGGTAGTGCAAATTTAAATAGTTTGGTTGCTGATAGTACAAAAACAAAAGCATTTCCTTGGTTTTTTGAAAAAAGACGTCTTTATCACAAACAGCGAAAACTTTATCGTTATTATATTGCAAGAAGATTTCCATGGCATCGTCCGCCTTATGTTCTCTCTTCAGCAGAGTTAGCTACTATTTTTCACTTTCCAAGTTATCAAGAGGTTCCTGTTCCAGGAATAAGAAGAGTGGAACAAAAAAAGGGTGGTCCACCACAATTTCTACCAGTAGAATAATTTTAAAATTTAGTAATTTTATTTAATTTTTTATTATGCCCCAACAAAATAATAATGATGCGGTATTTCTTGCTAAGACAGTCTATCATAATAGAGAGAAGGTTTTCGGTATTAAACTCGATGATCGACGAAGACACACTTATGTTATTGGTAAAACAGGAATGGGGAAAACTGCTCTTTTAAAAAATATGGTCATTCAAGATATCCGTAGTGGACAAGGAGTAGGAGTTATAGATCCTCATGGTGAGTTTGCAGAAGAGATTTTGTATTATGTTCCTAAAAACAGAATTAATGATGTTATTTTTTTTAATCCAGCGGATATTAATTATCCTATTGCTTTTAATGTTATGGAAAAGGTTGATTTTGCCCATAGGCAT
>JAQVET010000048.1 GCA_028697615.1 Minisyncoccota bacterium | reverse complement strand
CTAAAATCTGCTTACTGTTTTATATTCTATGTCTTTGCAATAATCTATTTTCTTGATAAAACTATCCCATTCTTTCTTTGTTATTTCTTGGCTTAATATATATTTTACTCCCATTAAATGACTGCTGCTATACGAAAATAATTCGTTCTCCAAATCATGAATTTCTTTGCATAGCTGATATTCATCTGGTCCCATTAAATTTTTCTCTTTCTTCTTTAACTCAAAGAATTTCTTGTTGAATTCCAAATATTTTTTATTCAATTCATCTATTTTTGCAACAATATTTTTTTCTTGTTCAGTCTTTTTATATTTATGTAACAATAGTCCCAAATATACCAATTTTTCTATAATTCGAGGGTGATTATATCCATAGCCAAGGGTTGCTTTTTCAAAGTGTTGTTCTATTAACCTAACATATAAGTCCACTAATTGTTCAATATCAAATATTTTGTTTTTAAAATTATTTCGTATCTCTCTTAATAAAATTTCTAAAACTTGTTCAAGGTTAAATAAAAAACTTTCTTTTACTTTGCCCACTTTCTGAAAATACCAACTTAAAGTATAAAATTGAGTTCTGTATATTTTTTCTAAATCTATATTTTTAAATTTATGCTTTATTCCGTAAACAATCCTTAAATTGTTATCTACTGACTGAATAATTGGTAATCCAACTTGCTTATTCTCTAAACCGATATCTCTCGCAAGATCAAGAATAAAATCGCTCCACCTCTCTATCAACTTAATAAATTTATTCAGATTTTCTTTTTGTTTTTTCCCTTCTAATTCAAAAATCCAGTTTATAACATTTACTTGCCATGTGTGGAAATTTATAAACAGATCGCCAACAGATAAACTTGAATTACTTGTTGATACGGATAATAACAAAATGTTTTTCTTTAACTCTTCAAATAAATGTTTCCAAAAAATATCGTTGTTATCATATTTATTCCAAGCAATTCGTATTTGATTAAAATATACATTTACCAATTCTTTCAAAAATATTTCCTGATTTTCTGATAAGCAAAATACTGAAAGTTTATTTGTAATTTGATTTATTTGACTCTGTAAAAAATAGCTGTCTGTCTTCTGTAATATAAAATTTGATACATTAGATATAGATTTAATTGATTCCCAAGCCCAATTGTTTTCCTTTGACTTTAATAATTTTTCAATAAAACCTCTATAATACACTAATATTAAATTTAATAACGGATTATCTTTATAAGCATTCAAATTTTTATCAGCGTATTTGATATTTAACGAATAATTTAAAATACTTTCGTAAATTTTTAGCAAGTAATAAATGTTCTCTTTTCTTTTTTCTTGAATAATCCTGTCGCCAATTGATTGCAAATATTCAAGTATTTTTGCTGTAAAACCCTCATCATCAATAGTATATGGTCCAAACAGAGATGCTGGCATTCTAATAAAATAACCATTCCTTAAATCCAAATGTTTTATATATATGTCATGAATATATTTTAAAGTTAAATTAAAAGAATTTATCTCATTTTTTGCTAACAATCTTAACCCTATTTCAAATAAATATTTGACATTCTCGAGTATAAATAAATGCCAGTTGAGTTTTGTTTTATATTGTATATCTAAAGAAAAATCTTTATTTTCTTTTTTATACTGGAAAATTTTATTTTGAATATGAGCTTGCTTCTTAAATCTTTTATTCACTTTTTCTAATCGTCTTATAGTGTCATTTTTTATTTTTATTAAAGTAATCTCTGGGTTTATTCGTTTTCTGGTATCCCTATATAAATCGTAAATTAAATATAACGAGATAAACAGAATACTACCCAAGATTTCCAGTTCATAATGTTTTAGAAAAATAGGGACAAAAACGGATAATATTGTTAGAAATACCAAAAGCCAAAAAAAGATTTTTTCTTTAAAACTCTCGATAAACTTTTTAAGGTATTGGGTGGAAAATAAATCAGCCGTACTCTGTAAAATAAAAGTGGAAAAGGAAAATATAATAGCAATTGACGCTCCAACAACTCCCGCAATAGCAAATGCAAGATTAGACAAAGTATCTTCTGAAATAATGGGGTTAAAATATATTAAAGCTTTGTGTAAAAGAAATACATAAACAGCAAAAACTATTAGATAAAAATAAAAAGAATCTACAAAATTTTTAATTTTATTTCTAATACTATACCATTTGTTATTAAGATATTGCTCTGATTCATAAAAATACAGAAGCATTTTCTGTTCTAAAGTGAATTCTTTTTTATTCTTCTTATCGGTTTTCATAATGTTGTATCCTATTATTTGCCAAATCAACATACTTTTTCTCTTTTTCAATGCCAATCCAATCTCTGCCAAGTGCTTTCGCGACAACTGCCGTTGTTCCGCTCCCTAAAAATGGATCTAAAACTAAATCGCCTTTTTTGCTTGCAGTAAGTAAAACTTGCTGGATTAGTTTCAACGGCTTTTGTGTTGGATGTGCTTTAATTCCGTTTTCGTCTTTTAATCTTTCTGGACCACGACAAATTTTAAAAACCCAATCTGTATCTTTCATTTGTTTGCCGCCATTCATTCGCTTTAGCAATTCGTTGTTAAAAGTATAATTTTTACAATTTTTATTTTTTACTGCCCAAATTAAAGTTTCGTGATTGTTTGTAAATCTTCGTCCGTTAAAATTCGGCATAGCGTCAATCTTAACCCAAATTACATCATTTAAAAACCATAACCCTAAATCTTGCATAATTTTGCCAACTCTGAAAATATTGTGATACATGCCCATTACCCAAATTGTGCCTGTTGGTTTTAAAATTCTTTGGCATTCTTTTAGCCAGCTTTCTGTAAAACGATCATATTCTTCATAACTTTCAAATTTATCCCATTCATCATTTACAGGAATTACTTCTGTTCCATTTTCTCGGATAAGTTTTCTATTCTTTGGCAGCTGCAAATTATACGGCGGGTCAGCAAAAATCAAATCAATGAAGTTATCGGGAAAATCCTTTAAAACTTCTATACAATCGCCATGAATAATTTCGTTTTGGGGCAACATATAACATCAATTTTTTAATCTTTCCTCAAGTAAATTAGCAATTGTTTTATAAATAGTCTTTTCAGAAGATTTTTCCTTGAAATAATCAAGTAGCAATTTCAGGGTTTTCTTTTCAGGGAAAATCGTTAAAACAATTTCATTGAAAATAACATCATCTTGAAAAATCTTTCTGTAAAGACTTGGCGATAAATCTTTTATTTCTTCAAACGAGCTTTCAGCGTCAATGTCAAAATTTGTTTCTGGAAAATCAGGAATTTCTTTTTTCCATTGTTCTAAATAACTTAATATCTCGTCCCAAACATCTTTTTTGTTTAATAATTCAAATAACTCAACGCCATAAAACAAATAAAGCTCTACGCCATAATCACGAGACATTTTTTCCAGTTCTGCTTTATAGTAATTTTTGTTTTTCTGTAAATCTGGATCAATAAAATAGAAAATTCCAACAAGATTTCTCTCGCCATATTTGCTAATCATTTCGTTTAATTTTTTCTCAAAGTTTTCTATCTGCCCTCTCTTCTTTGTAGAATCGTGGTCGTCCCTGATTTTTTGTTCAATAAAATAAACTTTGTTATTAAATTTAAAACACTGGTCCAAATTTAATTCATCATTATCACCATTAACAAATTTTTTCTCTAAAATTTCATAACCAAATTCTTTAAAGTACTCCTCAATAACTTCCTCAAAAGCGTCGCCAAAACGGATTTCATGGGATTGGAGCAGGTTTTGTAAAATTTTTGCCTTTGGTTTTGTTGGTCTGAATAAGCCAATATACCTGTTTGGATATTTTGCTATTTTTTCAATCAAAAGAGCTTTTGATTCCTCGAATATGGTTTCATTGAAAATGTTTTTAAATTTTTCGTATTTCATAAGTCTATGATAAATATTTCTTAATATAATTATTTCTTATTTCATCAATAAGTACCAGATTGCCTTTCTTATCTTCTGCATACCAATAAGTCCAACCATTATTTGAAGCCTTGCAAAGAATTTCTGCGCTTATTTTATGGATTGAACCCACTTTATTATTCCATTTTAAAGTCGCGTCTGCTAAAACTTTTGCTTTATGTTTTTTGTCTTTTGAATATAAATAATCGCCAATCTTTATATATCCTGCTTCAATTAAATTGCCAAAAGGAACTTTAGGTTTCTTTTCCTCAATTGGATATGTTAATAATTCATCGTCAAGCGGTTTAACCTTTTTAATTCTTTCATTGGCAATTTTGATATAAAAATCTTCTTTTTCTATACCAATAAAATTCCGTTTTAGTTTTTTGACAACAGCTCCTGTTGTCCCGCTTCCCATAAAAGGATCTAAAACTATATCACCAACATTTGAGGTTGATAAAATAATTCTAAAAAGCAGAGCTTCTGGCTTCTGTGTAGAATGAGCTTTTTCGCCATTTATCTTTATTCTTTCACCACCATTGCAAATAGGAATATACCAATCGCTACGCATTTGCTTATCGTCATTAAAAGCTTTCATTGATTTGTAATGAAAAGTAAATTTAGATTTTTGATCTTTGCTAGCCCAAATCAATGTTTCTTGAGCATTATTAAAGCGTGTGCCTCTAAAATTCGGCATTGGATTAGTCTTAATCCAAACAACATCGTTTAATATCCAAAACCCTAAATCTTGCATAATTTTGCCAACCCTAAAAATGTTGTGATAACTGCCTATAACCCATATTGTGCCATTTTTCTTTAAAACTCTTTTGCATTCTTTAAGCCAATCATGAGTAAATTTGTCGTATTCTTCAAAAGAAGCAAACTGGTCCCACTCATCATTTACAGCGTCAACTTTTGTTTGGTTTGGGCGGTAAAGATCTCCTTGCAATTGGAGGTTATACGGGGGATCGGCAAATATTAAATCAACAGAGTTAGCAGGAAATTTTTTTAAAACCTCTATGCAATCGCCTTTGATTATCTTGTTTAAATATTTTTTGTCCATATTTACTTTATTAACTTTTCTATTGAAACGCCTAATGCTTTGGCGATTTTTGCCATAACCATAACGGACGGCTTTTTTATCACATTACTTTCAATTTTTGTTAGGGTGGTATATTTTACGCCCGATTTTTTAGCTAATTCTTCTTGCGATAAACCGAGCTTTGCCCGACATTTTTTTATATTTTCGCCAATATTGTTTTCTGTTGCCATAATTTCAATTATTTGATAGTATTATAGTGATGTGTTATCCTTTCAATATAATGATAGCAAATTTGAAACAATTAGGCAACAAAAATAAAGGGAGCTTATATCCGTTGCGCGCGAATGGGTTGGGCGGGTCAAGCACAACTCCTTTGTTTTCTTTCT
>JAQVET010000047.1 GCA_028697615.1 Minisyncoccota bacterium | reverse complement strand
ATTTTTATCATCAACACATTCTTTTATTGCTCGAATACCGATCGGAGTTGTAATAACTGCTTTTCCTAAAACCATTGCCTCAAGAACTTTATTTAAAATTCCGGCACCAAAACGTAATGGGCAAATAAACACTTTTGATTTCAAAATAATTTCATAGGGATTATTTAAAAAACCAGTAACAATTACTCCTGGTATATTTTTGAGTTTTTTTACCTTGAAAGAAACTGGCCCCCCTATAATAAAAAATTTAACTTTTGGAATTTGTTTCTTTATTTTGGGAAAAACATTTTTTGCAAAAAAAATCACTGCATCTTCGTTTGGTTGATAAGTCATTCTTCCAAAAAAAGAAATAATATCTTCCTCTTGATGCTGAATATTAGATATTTGAAGCTTAATTAAATTATCCTTTATACCATTTGGTATCACCACCAAATTGGATATCGGACATTGGATATTGGATATTAAATAATTTTTATCAAATTCAGAAGAAATAAAAATTTTATCAAAATTATTTAAAATTTTTTTCTCCAGTTTTTGTATTCTGGGAACTTCTATTTTATAAATAATCCTCCAAAAAAAATTAACAAAATTCATCGCCTCTGAATATTTAAGACCTAAATCTTCAATAAAATCAATGACTTTTTTTGTCCTTAGGTTAAATGCATATTTAGCAGTTCTTAACGTATTGCAAAAAATCAAATCATAATTTTTATAATGATCATCAATCCATTTTTTCATTTTAGATGAGTAATAAATATTTTCTTGAATAGGATCTCTTGAAAATATACCTTTAATCGCCCCAATAAATTTTGAAAATCTATTCTTTTTAAACAGAAAAATATTCCCAAAAATTTTTTCAAGATCATTTTTGTATTTTAAATTTTCATCTCCCTGATAAACAGAGACCAAATCAACTTTGTGATTTTTATTCAAAATTTTAGCAATATTCAAAACTCGAATACTATAACCATCTATCATTTTAGGATTAGGTAGACGATATGTAATAAATAATATCTTCATAATAAATTTATATTATAAAATACGAAGAAAAACACCAAAGTCCCATTAAAAAAAGCTGAAGTATTGAAAAAAATACTTTTAAAGCAGTATCTATTAATTGACTATTCTTGCTTAAAAGAGAAAAATAAATAAATAAAGGAAAAGCAACGATACAATACCTTGGCAAACTGTGACTAAATATAGGGTTAGAAATAAAAAAAATTGGTCCTATTATAAAAACCAAAGAGAAAATAAAATAAGAAACTAATCCTTTTTGTGCCAATTCCTTATAAGATAAAAATACTACTATTAAAACTAAAAAAGTAAACCAAACATTAAAGGCGGGATAAAACGTACCACTAAATAATCCATTTTTAAAAAAAATTAAAAAATTTTTGAAAGAAAATTCCATTCCCCATCCGGCTTTTTCCGTATTAAACCATGTAAAAAAATCTCCTGTTAAAAAATAAAGGTAAGAAAAATAAAGCAATGTTCCCAGGGGAATTAAAAACAGATACCCTATCTTAAAATCAATTTTTTTAAATTTAAAATTTTTACTTTTAAAATAATCAAATAAAATTGGTATAAAAAGTAAGCATCCAATACTTCTTGTTAATGAAGCAAAAAGACCCACCACGCCAGCATAAAACCAATTTTTCTTTTGAGAAAAATAAAAAGTTAAAAGAGATAAAAGTAAAAATAAACTTTCGCTAAGAATAGATGAAAATAAAAAACTAACCGGAAATAAAAAAAGATAAACAACAGAATTTTTTGCTAATTTTTCAGAATTCCAATGTTTTAAGACTAATTTATATAAAAAATAAGCGCTTAAAATTAAACAAATATTAGAAACAAAAAGTCCGGATAGTTTAAGGTCCCCTAAAAACAAAAAAGAAAAGATTTTTATTAAAGCTGGGTATAAGGGGAAAAAAGCCCAGGGAGCTTCAGTATTATCATTTGAAGGCATCGTATAGCCATTCTCAGCTATTTCAAGATACCATCTACTATCCCAGTGAATCCAGGTAGTTAAAATAAGATTGTATGGATTATTTAAAAAATTTTGATCAATATTTTTATATAAAGGATCGGGTGAATTTTCAAAAAATAATTCTTTATTTTCACTTAAAATATATATTCCACAAAAAGTTAAAATAATTCTAGTAAAAAAAAATAAAAATAAAATAAAAACCCAAATATTAAAACCTTTCTTTTTTGACGAAGAAACTTGCATCATAAATTTTTATGGAATTTAAAATCAAAAAATAACTTTAAAAGACTTTTACCCATAAAAAAACTATCTTTTAAAACATTAACTTTTGAATTTTCTCTCTCTTTCCATTCAATAGGCATTTCTTTAATAGAAAGTCCGCTAAAATAAGATCTAATAATTACTTCTGTATCCCAAAACCAATTTTTATCTTTTACATTTTTTAAAATCGGTAATATTTTACTTCTTTGAAAACCCTTAAAGCCACATTGATAATCTAAAAAAGGTGTCTTAAATAACAATCTTGTTAAAATACTATAAGACCTGCCAAAAAAATTTCTTTTAAAACTTCTCTTTGCTTTACTTTCTTTTAAAAATCTTGAACCAATAACAATATCATAATTTAAAAGAGATTTCATCATTGGTAATAAAAATCTTATTGGCGTTGATAAATCGCAATCCATATAAATAATATAATCACTCAAAATATTTTCTATTGCATAAGTTAACTGATGGCCTCTCCCCTTATGTGTTTGTAAAATAAAAAGATTATTAAATTCTTTTTTAAGGTCTTTAACAATACTTACAGTTTTATCTTGACTATTTCCGTCAACAACAAATAATCTGGTAGTATAATTTTTAAAATCATTATTATTAATAAACCCTTCTGTTATTTTTATAGCATTGGCAATATTTTTCTCTTCGTTTAGTGTAGGTATAATAATAGCAACTGATTTCATAAATTAAAATCTTAATAATATTTAAAAATTAAATAATAAAATATAACAAATTTAAATAGATACATCTAACCACTTATTATTTTTTTAATCGCCTCGCAAAAACTATTATAATCATTAGAAGAAAACATTATACCATTATTTCCAATAACTTCTGGAAAAGAAGATGTATTTGATGTAATAACTGGAATTCCTGAATTTATTGCCTCCAAAACTGGAAAACACAATCCTTCATAAAAACTTGGCATAAAAAATATTTTTGCTAAATTATAAAAATAAGGTAAATCATCCTGAGCAACATTTCTAAACCATAAAATATTTTTATTATTTTTAATCTCATTTAAATATTTCTTGCCACCAGGACCAACATTTCCAACTATTACCAATTTCAAATTTATTAATTCTTTAACCTTTGAATTCTTTAATCTATTAATCATCTCAAGTAATGCAGGAATATTTTTTCTTTCCTCAATCTGTCCAACAAATAAAATAAAATTTTGTGGGAGATTATATTTTTTTTGAACTTCTTTTACTTTTTTATCTGTCTTTTTCCTTGGTTTAAAAATTTCTCGTGTTTTCGGCTTTAAAAGAAAAATTTTATTTTCAGGAACACTGTAAAATTTTTGAAGATCTTTTTTGGTACTTTGAGAAATTACTAAAATTTTATTTGCTCTTGCTAAAGACATTTTTTGAAAAAAAATAGCATAAATCCTATAACCTAAATTTTTCCATTTTGAGTTAATTTGCCAAGCAAAATCATGAACTACGACTACTTCTTTTTTGGCACATTTTAATAAAGGCAGAAAATGGTTTGGAGATAAAAAAATATCAATTTTGTATTTTTTAACTCTCACGGGCAAAATAAAATTAAACCAATAAAACCAATAAATTTTTTTAAATAGCTTTGATATTTTTGAAATTTTTGTATTAGGAAAATTATTTTTTGATAAAAAATTTAAATTTTCAGATTTTACATCTTTAAAATTAACAGTCCTATTATAAAAAAATAGATATTTTTCAATATCATTTTCTTTTAAAATTTCTTCCAAAACTTTATCAGAAAGAATCCACTCAATAAAACTTTGAATTCCCCCAAATCCTTCTTCAAAATAATGTGTATCAATAGCTAGACGCATGTACGATTAAAAAATTAAAGCATTAACGAATTAAAGCATTAACCTTATTAAAACAAGTTTAACGAGGTAATTAAATTAACGAATTAACGGATAAAATCTCCGTTCTTTTTCTTTCTTTTTAAATAATTAATAAAACCTCCGATCTTTTTTGATAAATTTTTAAATTTTTGATCTAAATCATTAAAATCTTCTTGAGAAAGGTAGCCAATTTCTAAAGCGATGTAAAATTGGGTTCTTAACTCACCTATTGAACCCTTTGATATTAGTAAAAATCTTATAAATTCGTTATTATTATTCCTCTCAAAACCTTCAGCA
This sequence comes from Minisyncoccota bacterium, assembly GCA_028697615.1. Taxonomy (GTDB): domain Bacteria; phylum Patescibacteriota; class Minisyncoccia; order Minisyncoccales; genus JAQVET01. Next base: position 974 of record JAQVET010000047.1, on the reverse strand, counting down.
ATATTAGAAGGTACCGACACTATAGCCCTCCTTATCTGATCTTTAAAACTGAAATCTTTATAAAATTTCCCCTTAGAAGTAATACAATAAATTTCTTTTGTAAGGTTTATACTTTCTTGCCAAATATCTAAATTTTCAAATTTATTAATTTTCATAATTTTATTAAATCGTAAACAATTCTTTAATGCGTTAATACTTTAATTCTTTAATTGATTTTACCCGAATATTTTCTTTAAGCTTCTCAAAAAGATAGAAACGTCAAACCAAAAATTTCTATTTTTTATATAATAAAGATCATATTCTAATTTTTCTTTTGCTTGCTCGATTGAGGTAGATGCCTGATAATTAATTTGTGCCCAGCCAGTAAAACCAGGATTAACAAGATAGCGCAAATTATAAAAGGGAATTTCTTTTTCATACATTTCTGCTAAAACCTTCCATTCCGGACGAGGACCAACAAAACTTATATCACCTTTTAGAATATTTATAATTTGAGGCAGTTCATCAAGATGGGTATAGCGCAGAAATCTTCCAAATGAGGTAATCTCATTTTTATCTTTTTCGCGCCAAAGTTTATTTTCTTCTTTTTTGGGATTATGATGCATTGAACGATATTTATAGTTTTTAAATACCCTGCCATCTTTTCCTACTCTTTCTTGAATAAAAAATATGGGGCCTGGCGATGTGACTTTGATTAAAATAGCAATAAACGGAAAAGTAACAGCAAAAATCATAAATCCAAAAACAGCAAAAAATAAATCAAAAATTCTTTTGGAAATTAAATAAATTTTGGAGCGTGGTTTTTTTATATCTTCAATTTTTTCCTCATCCAAACTATTTAAATCAATTCTTTGATATTTCTCCTCGCGTGTTTTTGGTATTAAATTAAAAAGTCCTATAAAAATTACCCTTGATAACATAACCAAAAGTGTAAAAATAAAAACATCTAAAAATAAAATTGTTTTTGGAGTAAA
>JAQVET010000046.1 GCA_028697615.1 Minisyncoccota bacterium | reverse complement strand
TTTTGGTAATTCTCGCCAATGCTTAACGATTTTTTCCCACTCTTTCTTTATCTCCTCCATTTTGGTTTTTAAGCAATAATTTTCTTGAAATTTAAGCCCCCCTTTGGCGGTTTTTTAAAGGAAGCAAACAATTTTCCCGATGTGTAAATTTTTAACCGCGTCCCCACGTGGCACATGGCCAATACACACCGGGCGTGGGTTTTAGCTTCTTAAAATGTCAAATCAACCCAGTTTTCGAAAGAGTGATCTTTGAGGTCTTTACTTGTTTTATCAAAATAAACCCAGCGTCCGCGATAATTCCGTTCGGTGTTAGCGACTATCCCGCCAAAACATTTTTTACCTTTTTTATTCTCGGCTTGGATATATTTGTACAATCCGTCAATTTTTGGTCCTGCAATCTGTTTTGTAAATCCGGCCTTAGTGTCAAACAAACCAATTCTTCCGTCCCTTAACTTCACAATAAAATCAATATAAAAAGGTTTTTCCTCTCCGTTGTTATAACGAACGGCAAAAAATGTTGCGTCTCTGTCGCCGTTTTTAAACCACCACTCAATTTTGTCCGATTTTTCCAAAAATTCAATAAAAGCCTTTTCTGTTTTCCATCTCCCGTCGCTGTAAAACGGTTGCATAATTGATTTTTTCGTCTTAACTTTTTTGTATTCTCCGCCATAAGACAAGGTCTCGGGTATATTCCAATTTGGCACATCAAGCATTTCACTTTCTCTTTTTACCACTTCCGTTTGATATTTTTCTTTTGCTTTGTCTATAACATTAACAAAATGCTGAGAATTTTTATCACTCAAAACAATCTGGACAATTTCTTCCCACACATCGCCGTACCACATTTTTAATTCCTGCTCAAAAAATTTATAGATGGCTTCTTTAACTCTGCCAACTGATCTATCTTCGGGATAGAAGGGGGTTAAATTATTACGCACAAAAAAGTCAAACAATTTCTGCATATCAAAACCGCTTGCTTTTATTTCTTTGTCGCCTATAATTTTTGCCCCAGCTAAAGCGTCAACATCTTCGGATTTATAATCAGAAATAATTTTTAGGTCAAATTTTTTCGCTTTAATATCAATCTGTTTCTTTAAATTATATTCTTTGGCTTGTTTCAAAAATATCTCTATAAAAAGTGGCGACAATCTTGTTTTTTCGCGGTGTCTCTTTGGATAGCACGAAAGCAAACTTAATTTAGGATCAAAACTCCTTTTGCTTGTGTAAATAGTGATGTAATCTTTGGCAATATCTTCCTGAATTTCTATATTATCCAGGTTAGTATAAACATAGCCGTAATTCAAAATTTCGTTTCCGTAATGGCCTTTATCCGGCTCTGGCATTCGCATAATTCTGCCGACTGTTTGGATTGAAAAAATGGGGCTGTGCCACTGCCTAAACAAAACTAAAATCTGCGCTCGCGGGCAGTCCCAGCCCAAAGCGATTGCTTGCTTGAAAATCAAAACTTCAACCTCGCTGTCTTGCCTCTCAACATTTTCTTTATTAATGTGTTCGCCCGACAGCCAAATAGCCAGTTTGTTATTACCTTTTTCGGTTGTAATTTTATATTTATTTTTCAAAATGCCTTCTACTCGTTCTCTTATTCTGTCCTCTAAACTTGTTTTTCTATCCGGCAATTGAATTAAAACTAAGGGATTTATATTAACTTTTTCTTTTTGAAATTCTTTTACTAATTCCTGTCTCTTTTTTATTGCCGCGTCTATAACTAATTCCTCGCTACCACCGCTTAATTTTTGTGTCTGGATTTTTCCTTGTTTTATTAAATTTTCAAATTCATCATTTAAAATAATAGCTTTTTTAATCATTCCTTCCTTTTTAACATCCTCTAAATGAACAGAAACTATATCGTCCCAATCTCTCAAAATTGGTGTTGCCGTAACCTCAATTGTTAATTTTGGTCCAATCATCTGAATTAACCCATGTGAAATTTCGGTGGTGGCATGATGATGTGCTTCGTCAATAATCAAAATTATTTCCCTGCCATCTTCTTTTGTTCTCTCCAAAACCTTTGACAAGTTAAAATCCTGCTCGTTGTCGCGAATATAAACATTATCTGCCCTATTTATACTTTCCCAATTGAAAAACAAAATCTCGTTTTCGCTTATCTTTCTGTCGTCTAAATCCTCAAAATAGGAACACTTTAGCGCCCGGCTTGTTTCAAAATAGTTTTCTAATTTTTCTCGGCTTTGTATGTGTAGTTGCCTTGGAGCCGCCCAAATAAAACCTAATGATTGCCTGATTTCTCTATCATCAACCAGTTGCTTCAAAAATTCCGCCATCATTATTGTTTTTCCCGAACCAGTTGGCGACTTAAAAACCAGTTTTTTACCACCAGAATAACCCAAAAGTTTTTTGGCCTTCTCTAATAACTCACCTATTGCGTTTTCTTGGTAAATCTTTAATTGCATAGTTATCTTGTGTTATTTAAAACCATATTTCTTTTCTCTCGCTTCAAATGCTATACGTCCGCCTTCAAGTATATGTATTGCTTTTTTTTTGATTGTCGGTTCTTCAATGGCTCCCATTGTATAGACGATTTTCCCATTTTTATATTCTGCTACTATAATTTGTTCTGCGTCACTATTGATTACAAGATTTGCATTATTTGAAGCAATAACAACTTGACGGTTTAATTTTGCCTTTCTTATAGCACTAACCAGTTCATTCATAATAAATTCATTATCAAGGTTATCATCTGGCTGATCGATAAAAATAGTATTTTCGCCCTGTGCCAAATATACCTTGAGTAATACAGTGCATTTCTGGCCCAATGAAAGTTTCTCTAAATAAACACCATTAAAGTAAGTTTCTGTGTTAAGCGAAAGATAATCCCCGAAAAGCCATTCATATAAATGTTCATTTGTTCTTGTTGATTTTTTTATTTTTAATAAATCAGCAATTTTTTGTTTTATTATTTCAGTTAATTTACCTATCTCAGGATTATTACTTTTTGATTCTATTAGTTTTTCTATGGCATTGATTGTGTCTTTAAGAAATTCGCTCTCTAGTAAGCTTACTTTTTGTGCCTTCGATTCTCTGAAAGTGCGTAGATCTAAAATATCCTCACCTATTTTTGCGAAATTCTCAAAATCAAAAATTAAAGATGACTTAAACTCTACACCGGTTAATATTTCATGAGCATCTTTAGAAAATACATCTATAATTTCTTTATATTTTTTTCTTAAAAGTAAATATGTATTTAAAAGTTGTTCATATAATGCCCATCTTTTTTCAACCTTTTCAGATAAAGATTTTTTAAACTCTAATATATTCTCTTGTTTACTCTTTAACGAATTAATTGCCCTGTCTATCCCTTTTAATTTATTTAAAAGAACAACATATTCCTTTTTATCTTTTTGTAGTTTTCCGATTTTATTTTGGGACTCTTCAATATTTTTGTTAATAGTCGATAGTTCCTGAATTGCTTTCTTTTGGATAATTTCTATTTGATTTTTAATATCTTTGTATTTAATTGCTCTCACTGTTACATTTTTTAATTTTAATTCATCGGTTAAATCTTTAATTATTTTTATATCTTTGTTCAGGTCTTCAACCTCAATAAATTTTTCTAATGTGCCTTTTATTAAGCGATTAAGATTTGACAATTTATCCCTCCGGTCCTTAAAAACCGTTAATTCTCTTTGAAATTTATTTACCTCATTAAGTTTTTCTTTGGTGAATAATTTCTTTGTTGAATTTATTTTCTCTTGAATATCTATTTTCTCGCTCTCTTTTAATTTGAGTTGTCTATCAATATTTTCTTTATTTTCATTTCTTGTCTGTGTTTCAATGGTAAATATTTCTTGATTTAATTTCTCTATTTTATCTTTTATATCCTTTTTATTTTTCTCATTCTCGCGATAGTCAAAATAAGCAGTGGAATTTTCTACCTTATCGCTTTTAAAGATTAAGTTCTGAAGAAAGTTATGGAATTCTTTGGTATTTCCTATTTTATTCTCTATTTGTCCTTGTGGAATATATTCAATATCAGAGCCTGTTACAAATTTTGACTCTATTAATTTCTTGGTAAATTTTTCTTGATTCAAAAAAACAATGTTTGTAATTAGATTCTGCCCCTCGCTAAAAATTCTATTTACAAAGGAATTTTTATTAGAGGAATCAATTTTATCCGGATAACAATTAGCAATTAAATCAAGCAAAGCGGTTTTCCCTGATCCTTTACCGCCAATTACAGCCGCTAAATTAAGGTTTAAAGGAATTTTTATATTTTTTATAGTAAGATTTTTATTGATGTTAGCATTACTAACTTTTATAGAACTAATTGAATAAGAGCCTTTTAATGGTTCTGGGTCGTTTTCTTGTATTTTTACTCTATCTTTTGGCTCATAGATAATCTGTTTTAATCCTTCAAAAGTCGGGTTTGATTTAATCCAGGTAAATCTACGACCAATATCAGATATTCGTCTAGAATCCGATGTATTTATGTATGAAAAATATTCTGGATTAAGTTGTTGCCCCTTTAATTTGTTATCAATTTCTAAAATCTTATTTTGTAAATCAGCCAAGCTACAAGCAAGGTCTAAGATATTACATAATTTTAAAACTCGTTTTCTCGTTCTTGAGTTGCAGTTAAAAATCCCACCATCGGATAACACATGAGGAAAAATAGTTAGAGCATAAAATTCCTTTGATTTTTGGATTATGGCATCTATTGATACGGAGGCATTACATGGTGTATTTCTCCCGTTCTTCTGTTCAAATCGAGGTTGTTCTGTAAAAATTGCCGTCAAAAAATGATCAATCGTTTCTCTCCAAGTTGACCAACGATTTCTAAGTTTTTCATCAGGGTTAAAAATAATAAGTATATGGGTGCCTTCTGTGCTTACTACTTCTACTCCCGGGAATAAAGTTATTTTATCGCTTTGTTGTTTATTCTCTTTTATTAATCCGTCTACCGCCTCGCCTGTATTATGATCCGTAATCGCTACAATATTTAGATTGAGATTATCGCAGTGTTTAATAAAATCAGAGTTAAATTTTTTGATTCGTTCTTCCTGTTTGTCATTGCCATTTGGATACCCTGAAGGCCATCTCCAGTTCGGATCGAGATAAGTATGTATTTGGAGATCCCATTTTCTCCACTGAGAGCCCTTCGGGTATAAAATTTTACTACTCTGATTGTTTGTACTCATATTTTTATTTAAAAATTCTCCTATACACCCGCAAAATTGCTTCGGGTATAGGGGATAATTGGACCTTTTGCTTTATATCTTTAAATTCATCATCAAAAGTCTCATCGCTCAAAGAAAAAACATAGACGCTGAATTTACTTTTAATATCCTTTATTGCTTTATTGAAAGCCGGCATTGCGGCTTGGTCAAAAATTATGCCGGTATAATGATTGGTATTTTTGAA
>JAQVET010000045.1 GCA_028697615.1 Minisyncoccota bacterium | reverse complement strand
AAATTTCTTAAATATTCTATAATTGATTTTGTAAACTGTCCTGTATCAATATTTTGTTCAAGATTACTCTCTAAAATCGCAAAACATTTTTTTTGGTCTTTTAGTAAAATTGCATCTATAAGTTCAGAAATAATTTTGGTTTCAACAAAACCCAAAATTTCTTCAACTTCTTCTTTGGTGATAATTTTGTCCTGCAAAGTTATTACTTTATCTAAAAGACTTTCGGCATCTCTAATTGATCCACCAGATGCTCTTGCAATAATATTTAATGCTTCGTCTTCAATTTTTATTTTTTCACTTTCGGCATCTTTTTTTAATTTTTGTTCAATTTGATTGATATTTAATTTTTTAAAATTAAACTTTTGGCAACGTGAGGCGATCGTTGGAAGCATTTTTGAAAATTCTGTTGTACAAAGAATAAAAATAACATGACTCGGTGGTTCTTCCAAAATTTTTAAAAGTGCATTTGAAGCTTCATTTGTTAATTGATGCGCCTCATCTAAAATATAAACCTTATATTTTGACATTGTTGGGACTATTTTAGCACTTTCTCTTAGATTTCTAATCTCTTCGATACCTCGATTTGAAGCGGCATCAATTTCTATTAGATCGATAGATCTTTGCTGGTCAATTTGCTGGCAGGAGCTACATTGATTACAAGGTTCAATCATAGTTGAACCCTTTTTTATTATTTCTTTTGGGTTTTGGCAATTTACTGTTTTAGCAAGAAGTCTACCGAGAGTAGTTTTTCCTGTCCCTCTTGGACCATAAAATAAATAAGCATGCGAAACCTGATTAGATAAAAGTTGGTTTTGTAGAATTTTAACAATATGTTCCTGTCCTACTATTTCAGAAAATGTTTTAGGACGATATTTTCTATATATTACAACCATAAATAATTTTTAAAAATTAAATTTGTATATTCGTATTATATTTATAATTTGTAGAAACTAGTATACCATATTTTAAAATTTTAAAAAAGGGTTTATTGCTTTTTTTAAAAAAAATTGGTATCCTTTTTGAAGATTTTGAAAATATGAAAACAAAAATAATATTTTTTATAGGGCCCCCTGGTTCAGGAAAGGGAACACAGGCAGAAATTTTATCAGGAAAATTTAGTTTTTATCATTTAGAGACAAGTAAAATTTTGGAATCAAAAATAATGGATGCCAAAAAAGGAGAATATATCCAAATCGAAGGCAAAACATATTTTTTTGATAAAGAAAGAGAAAAATGGAAAAATGGTTTGATTTTAAGTCCTCCATTTGTAGCATATTTAATAAAAGAAAAAGTTCGTGAATTAGCAGAAGATAAAAGAAAAATAGTTTTTTCTGGTTCTCCCAGGTCAATATATGAAGCAGAGGAACTATTGGATATTCTTTTGCAATTTTATTTGAAAGATGAAATGTTGGTTTTTAATATTAATATTAATGTTGAAGAATCTGTTACACGCAACTCCAAAAGAAGAATTTGTCAGCTTGTTCGCCATTCGATTCTTTATAATGAAGAAACTATATCTTTAACAAAATGTCCATTAGATGGTTCACAACTTTTAAAAAGAGAGGGGCTGGATGATCCAGAAACTATTAAAAAAAGGTTTGAAGAATACGAAAAACAGACATTTCCAGTTATCGACTTTTTTAAAAATCAGGGAATCAGAATTGAAAAGATAAATGGTTCTTATTCGCCAGTTGTAGTATTTGAAAATATAATTTCAATATTAGAAAAATAAAAAAAATTATGCAAAGTAAAGAAATTGACAATTTAATAATTGCACGTTTATTTCCAGACGAAGATCTACAAGAAAAACTACAAGAAATTTGTCAAAAACACAAAGTAAAAACAGCTATTATTCTGTCCGGTATTGGTCAACTTAAAAATTTTAAATTAGGTTATTTTAAAAATAAAGGCGATTATACTCCGGAATTTTTCTCAAAACCACACGAGATGATTTCTTTGAGTGGCATTATTTCAAAACAAGGTGACAATTATGAACCCCACCTTCATATTTCTTTGGGAGATGAAAATAAAAGAGTTATTGGTGGACATTTAATTGAAGGCATCGTTGAAATAACAAATGAAATTGTTCTTTTGAAAAGTGATATTTTACTTCGAAGAAAAACAGAAGAAACAACCGGACTTCGAGGACTCTTTTTAGAAGATGATAAGTAGGTTTTAAATAATAAATTTGAACTATACATTTTTAGTTTTAAAAATTAATATTTTAAATGTAAATATGGAAGACGAAAAAAAAATTTTAAAAGAATGCCAAGATTTTGCAAAAAAAAATGGCTTTAAATTAAATCCAAATGAAAAATTGGTTGACTTTTTGATAAAAGGACTTTTGACAAATGAAAAAAAATATGGCAAGAGATATTGCCCCTGTAGGGTAGTGTTAGATAATCATCAGGAAAATAATAAAATAATCTGTCCATGCGCCTATATGAGAGACGAAATAAAAAATAAAGGGCAATGCCACTGTGGTCTTTTTATTAAAAATAATTCTTTTTAGTAATATTATGAAGAATAATTCTTTTACTAATCAAAATAAAAAGCAAGATTGTTTTGATTTAATTATTGTCGGAGGTGGGCCTGCCGGGATAACCGCAGGTATTTATGCTGCTCGGCAAGGTATTAAAACATTACTCATTACTAAGGAATTTGGTGGTCAAGTTCTCAAAAAAGCTGGAATGATTGAAAATTATCCAGGATTTAAAGAAATTTCTGCTCTGGATCTAATTAAAAAATTTGAAAATCATTTAAAAAAATTTGAATCTCAAGGTAAAATAAAAATAGCATTTGAGAATGTTGGCAAGATTAAAAAAGATAATAATTATTTTTCAATATTAACTGAAAATAAAAAAGAATATAAATCCAGGGCGGTAATAGTTGCGACTGGTGCAGATCCAAGACCACTTGAAGTACCAGGAGAAAAAGAATTTATTGGAAAAGGCGTGAGTTACTGTGTGACCTGCGATGGAGCATGTTTTCAAAATAAAAATGTAGCAGTTATCGGTGGTGGAGAATCTGGCTTTGAGGCAGCAATATTTTTAGCAAATTTTGCGAAAAAAATTTATGTATTAGAATATTCGCCTTATATTAAAGCTACTATGGATAATCAAAAAAAAGCAAAAAATACTGGTAAAATAGAAATTATTACCTTGGCAGAAGTAAAAGAAATTCGTGGGGAAAATTTTGTAAATTCAATAATTTATCAAGATTTAAAAACAAAAGAAAATAAAACTTTAAATGTAAACGGGGTTTTTATTGAAATAGGAAATCAACCAGCAACATCACTTGTAAAAGGATTAGCTAAATTTGATCATTTAATAAATAATTTAGACGAAATTGCAATTGATCCAAGAACTTGTGCCACTTCAACTCCTGGTCTTTTTGCCGCAGGAGACGTTACTGATGTGGCTTTTAAGCAAATCATTGTTGCTTGCGGTGAAGGTTCAAAGGCAGCAATGTCTGCTTTTAAATACCTGCAGTAAAATAATTAACACAAATTATAATCAACTTAATTTAAATTTATTGAAATTAATTTTAATAAAATGATATCTTATCAACTTCAAACACTTCTTATTGCTATGAGTCCATTGGTAGAATTTCGTGGATCTATTCCTATTGCGCTTGCAGGTTACCATCTTACTCCTGCCTCTGCATTTGTTTTTTCAATTTTAGGGAGTATAATCTCTGCTATTTTAATTATCTTATTTTTAGAAAAAATATCTGTTTTTTTAAGTAGCCATTTTCGTTTTTTTGATAAATTTTTTACTTGGCTTTTTGAAAGAACAAGAAAAAATAATGAAAAGAAATTTGAAAAATTTAAAGAACTCGCCGTATTTCTTATGGTGGCTATTCCTTCGCCTCTTCCGCTTACAGGTTATTGGACAGCATCGCTTTGTGCATTTCTTTTCGGTGTTTCCCCAAAAAAATCTCTCCCTTTAATTTTTTTGGGGACGTTAATTGGCGGAGCAATTGTTCTTTTCTCAACTATGGGAATAATAAACTTAATTTAAAATAAAAAATATGAAAATAACAAAAAATACAACTATATCTGAAATTTTAAAAATACCAGGCGCAGAGACAGTTTTAATAAAATATAATTTACCTTGCCTATCTTGCCCAATGGCTAAGTTTGAAATTGAAAATCTTGAGATTGGTGATGTTGCTAATATATATAATCTAAATTTAAAAGAGATTCTTAAAGAGCTTAATAAATTAATAACTCCAACGTAGAGGCAGATATACGTTGATAAATACGCTGATTTACGCTGATAAAAGTTCAAATCGTTCGAGGTGTTCGATTTGTTACCCCAGATTCACGAAGTGAATCCAGGACATTAGTGAAGCGTCTATCAGCCCAGCGATCAACAAATTTGTATATTTGTATTTAATTTGTAATTTGTAGTAGTTTCTTTAATTCGTTAATTTATGTCATTGGTAGGAGTTATTTTATAATTTTTGGTTTTTAATTTTTTGTTGTTTATTACCATCCATCAATTGTTGTTTTAAAATTAACTTTTGTTGAATTATTGCAAAAATACCTGAAAGACACCAAAAAAGAGCAAGAGAAGAGGGGACGCGGAGAGCAATTATCATTATAAAAAAAGACATCATAATATTCATTGGACTTTGCATTGCTAACGCAGGATTTTGTTTTTTTTGCTTTGCTGTTAATTTAGGTTGAATCATCATTGTTTGAATATATTGAACGAAACCTACAAGAACTGCCAAAAATACATTGGGTTTTGTAAGGTTTAAAAAGCCAAAACTTATAGGATTAATACTGCCAGGATTTTTTATAAAACTATAAAGCATTAAATTTTGACCTGGATTTCCTATATCTCTAAATACTTGATAAAGAGCGATTAAAATAACAAGTTGAATAATCATTGGTATAAAAGAAGCGAATGGATTAAATTTTTGATCTTTAAAAATTTTTGATAGCTCTTCATTTTGCTTTTGGGGATTGTCTTTATACTTTTCTCTCAATTTTTGCATCTCGCTTTGAAGTTTCATTGAAACCTCTTGGCTTTTTCTTTGCTCTAAAATTGTTTTCTTTGTTAGTGGCCAAAGTGCTAACTTAACAATAAGAGTTAAAATTAAAATTGCCACACCAAGATCATGAGGAGGGAGACTATAAATAAAAACAAGAAAATTTAAAAGTGGCCTGTATAAAACCTCTTGAAATAAAAGTGTAAAAATATTCATAACTTATTATAAAATTTATTTTACTTTTTGTATATCTTTTATGGTTTGTTTATTTTAATCCGCAATTGACATTTGATCTTCCTCGGATTTATAAAATCTTTGTATTAATTTTTTAATCTCTTCTTCCTGCTTCTCAATATCTAAAACTTCTCGACGTATTCGAGCTTTCTCTGATCTAATATATTTTCTAATGCTTCTGGGCAATTTCTTTTTCATATCTGTTGTTCAAATAAAAAACCAAAAAGATTAAAAACAAATTTTACCAAATATTC
>JAQVET010000044.1 GCA_028697615.1 Minisyncoccota bacterium | reverse complement strand
TATTAAATTTTATAATTTGACTAATAATTTCTATTTATACGGATTTCCTTGAAATTAAGGAAGATTATTCGACTAATAAGTTATAAAGTAATATAAAACTATAATATGGAAGAGTAAAATTTTAACAGTAGAACCGTCAATGCAACAAATAAACCTAATGGATTTATGTAATTTTGTAATTATTTTATAATATAATAAGAGCCTTTATAACTCAGTGGATAGAATAAGTAGTATTTTATCATTATATATTAAAATAATAGCAGATAAACGATAAATTAAATATATAATAACAGTGATTTTTAAAAATGATACGAATGAAGGTGCTATTTTTTATATTATAGTACGTTTATATTTATATTATATAATTAGCGTTATTCAAAAGTCAACTTCTAACTTGCTTTAGATTAATTTTTTATTTATAATAAAATTTAAAGTAAAATAATTTTATGTCTGGACATTCAAAGTGGTCAAATATTAAATATAAAAAAGAAATTGCTGATAAAAAGAAGGCACAGGTTTTTTCTAAATTAACACGAATGATTACACTGGCAGCAAAGGAGGGAGGTCAAAATCCAGAAACGAATACAAAACTTCAGCAGGCAATTGAAAAAGCAAAAAGTTTCAATTTACCAAACGATAATATTAAAAGAGCCATTGAAAAAGCTACTGCAAAAGACGCTCAAGCGCTTGAAAATTTTTTAATAGAAGCATTTGGTCCAGGACAGGTTGCTATTTTAATAGAGGGAGTTACAGATAATAAAAAAAGAACTTTTACTGAAATTAAAAATATTATTGAAAAAAATAATGGTAAAATGGGGTCTGGTGGTTCTATTAAATGGCTTTTTGAACAAAAAGGATTGATTGAAATCCTCCCAGAGGAGCAAAACGAAGAATTTAAAAAATCAGAAAATCTTGAAATATTGGCAATTGAAAGCGGAGCAGAAGATTTTTTTTGGAAAGAAGGTGTTTTTAATATAATTACAGAAGCTAAAGACCTTCAAAAAGTTTTTAAAAATATTCAAGAGAAGGGTGTAAAAATAGGAGATTACAATCTCGCTTATATTCCTAAAGAAAAAATTAAAATAGAAGACAGGGATATTCAAAATAAACTTAAAAATTTATTTGAATCTCTTGATGAAAATGAAGATGTTCAGAATATATATTCCAATTTAGAATAAAAGTAATTTAATTTGTGAATTTTGTATTTTATCTATGATTATTCTTGGTATAGATCAGGGTATTGCAACTACAGGATATGGCGTAGTTAAATTAAAAACGCAACAAAAATTATTAAAATCTCAAAAAATAAAAGATTCAAATTTTCAATGTCTTGAACTTGGTTGTATTTTAACTGATCAAAGTAAAAGATTTTCTCTGCGTTTAAAAAAAATGTCTTCGCATTTAAGAACGATTATTAAAAAGTATAATCCTGATATTTGTGCTATTGAAACACTTTTTTTCTTTCAAAATAAAAAAACTGCTATTCAGGTTAGTCAAGCAGCGGGAGTAACTTTATATACGCTTGAGCAGTGCGGTATACCAGTAGTAGAGTTTTCACCTCAGGAGGTTAAAAAATCATTAACAAATAATGGTTGGGCTAAAAAACAGCATATTCAAGAAAAAGTAAAAAAAATTTTTAAATTAAAAGAGATACCTTATTCAGATGATGCCGCAGATGCTTTGGCTATTGCTTATTACTGTGCAAAAAGGTATATTCAAGATAATACTATTATTAATCAAAGAAAATAAATATGTCTACTTTAATTTCTCAGCTTATAAATTTTGGGGTCCCGGTAGAAACCCTGGTACTTCTTTTAATGGTGCCAATCACTTTAACTTTTATTGCTTTTTGCCGTCAAGTTATTGGAGTGAGGGGATTTGGGATTTTCCCACCATTAATTCTTACTTTTGCTTTTGTTGAAACAAAGCTTAAATATGGCATTGTTATATTTTTTGTAACCATTATTACGGGTACTGTTGTTAGGTTTTTACTTAGAAAATTAAGGATTACTTATCTTCCACGAATGGCAATTATTTTAACATTTGTTTCTCTGTCAGTTTTTTTAGTTTTTTTTGTTGGGAGCTACTTTAACATAGGAGGTCTTAGGGTGATTTCAATTTTTCCAATTTTGGTAATGATACTTCTTTGCGAGCGGTTTATTTCTGCTCAAATGGAGAGAGGTCCACGAATGGCAATTATTTTAACAGTCGAAACTTTAATTCTGGCAATTATTTCTTATTTTATAATTGAGTGGTCTTGGCTTCAAAATATTTTATTATCCTGGCCTATATTAAGTTTTGTTTTTGCCATTATTATTAATTTTGCTCTTGGCAGGTGGACTGGTCTTAGATTTTCAGAATATTTTCGGTTTAAAGAGCTTTTAAGATAGAATTATAATAAGAAATAACCTATGGCAAATTTTTTCTTTCCAAATGTTTTAGGAATTAATGAGCGTACCCTTCGTTATGTTCTTCCCAAAAATAAAAAGATTAGTAGAATTATTGATTCTAAAATTTTAACCAAAGAAGCACTTGAAGAAGCTGGTCTTCCTGTTCTTGATACTTATTTTACTATTAAAAGTCTTTATGAATTTAGAATGTTTAATTGGGATAATCTTCCCAATTCTTTTGTTTTAAAACCAGACCATGGATATGGAGGTGGGGGAATTACTGTTTTATATGCGAAAGCAAAGAGATCCGAAGAGCCAGCATGGATTCAAGCGGGTGGAAGTATTTTTACTTTAGATGAACTTAAATCTAAAGTATTAAATATTCTTGAAGGAATGTATTCTTTATTTTTCCTCCCTGATATTGCTTTATTTGAAGAAAGAGCAAAATTGGCCAAGGTTTTTAAGCCTTATTCTTTTAAGGGAGGCATTCCAGATATTAGAATAATTGTTTTTAATAATGTTCCCGTAATGGCAATGTTGCGCCTGCCAACTAAAGAATCTCAAGGTAAGGCAAATCTCCATCAAGGAGCACTTGGTTGTGGAATAGATATGGCAACTGGTCTGACTACAAATGCTATTTTTCATAATCAAATAATTGATTATCTACCAGGAACAAGATTTCTTTTAAGAGGAATTAAAATTCCTGAGTGGACAAAAATTTTAGAAATAAGCGCAAGAGCTGCCGATGCACTGGGAATTAAATTTTTAGGAGTTGATATTGCGATAGATAGAGAGAAAGGTCCTGTAATTGTTGAGTTAAATAATAGACCAGGCCTTTCAATTCAAATTGCTAATTTAGCCTCTCTTAAAGAAAGATTGGAAAGATTAAAAGGACTTAAAGTGACTTCTATTAAAAAAGCAGTAAGATTGGCTCAAGATCTTTTTGGCGAAACAGAGAAGGTTGGCGAGATTTTCGAAGAAAAAAAGATTATTGGCGTTAATGAAAAAGTTAAAATAATTGAAGATGGTAGAGAAATTGAAGTGGTTGCAAAAGTTGATACAGGTGCTTTTAGGACTTCAATTTCTACTGATTTAGCTGAAAAATTACAACTTTTTAATAAGGTAATCGGGACGAAACATGTTCGTTCTGCCTTGGGAGAGAGTGAAAGATCTATAGTACCTTTAAAGTTTATTCTACATCAAGAAGAAATAGATACAGAGGTATCTATTGCTCCAAGAAGTAATTTAAAATATCAAATGATTATTGGGAGAAGAGATATTAAGGGATTTTTAGTTGATCCAGAAAAAGTAATTTAATTTATTTTATAAAATTTATATGATTATTCATAATTTACAATCATTAAAAGATTTTTTTCAAGAAGTTAAAAATCCAATTTTTGGTGTGGCGGTTTTTCCATTTGAGAGATTGGGACTAGAAGAAATTGTTAAAGACTATCGTTTACTTTCTTTGCGTTGGAGTTTAGATTCACAACTTATCGAACGTGATATTGAAATTTTTTCTTTAGAGAAAGGAATGGGCAAGAAACATTTAAATTTGCCAAGAAATTCTACTACTGTTTTAACGCATGAAAAAACAAGAAATTATTTGAGAAATTTCCAAAAACCAGTTTTACTAACATATAACTCTTCAAAAAAAATGGAGGGGATTTGCAAGTCAAAAAATTGGATTTTAGCAGCTCCTCCTGTAAAATTTGGTAAAAATTTTCTGGAAAACAAGATAGAATTTCGTGATATTGCTAAAAGTTGTGGCGCATCTGTAGCACCAGGAGAAATTTTTGTTTTAAAAAGATTAAAATGGAAAAAGCTTGTTAAAGATTTTGGTTTGCCTTTTATTATTCAACATCCTACAAGAGGTGGTGGTAAAGGTACTTTTTTAATAAAGAATTTTAAGGACTTTAAAAATTCTCTGCAATTAATAAAAAAAGAGGACGAGGAAGATGTACAAAAGGTATCAAAAGTATTAGTTACAAAATTTATTTCTGGTCCATCACCAAGTATTATTGGTTGCGCGACCCGTCATGGAATTTTATCTACACCGCTTCAGTTTCAAGTTCTATCTCAAAAAGAACTTTATAATAAAGAAGGATTTGGACTTTTTTGTGGACATGATTTTACTTCTTCAAGATTCTCCGAGAGTATTGAAGCACAAGCATACAGTATGGTTAGATCCATTGGAAAAAAATTCCAATCGCTGGGATACAAAGGAATTTTTGGGCTTGATTTTGTTTTAGATGAAAAAGAAGGTAGACTTTATTTAACTGAATGCAATCCTCGTTTAACTGGCGCCTTTCCTACATTAACCTTTACTCAAATTGAAAATCAAGAGACTCCGCTTATCGCTTTTCATCTTTTAGAATATTTAAATTTGGATTATAAAATTGATTTTCAAAAAATAGAAACTCTGCTTCATCAAAAAAAAGAAGGTGCACAAATGTTTATGCATAACCTTGAAGGCAGAATTGCAAGAAATAAGAACGAATTGAAGGCAGGAGTTTATAAAATTGATTCTCAAGATAATCTTATTTTTATAAGAGATGGATATAAACTTTCGCATCTTGAAGACCCTGATGAATTTTTGATTTGTGATGGTGTGCCATTTTTAAACTCCTATTTCTCTGCTAATAGAAGAATTTGTCGAATATTAACGCGAGGGCGTATTTTAAACGATGATTATAAAAGTTTAAATTCATTTGGGAGAAAAATTGCTAAGGTTTTATATAAAAATTTTAAAATGAAACCCATACCTTTACAGTTTTTAATTCCTTTTATTAGATTTTTTAATCCTAATTATTTAGCAAAACCATAAATAACTAACAATTAATAGTTTCCCGAGAACAGTTCTCGGGAAACTTGAATAAAATTTTTTTTGCGGGAAATATTCAATATCTATATGTATATGTTTAATCCTGTTTTAAAAACAACATCAAAAGTAGTTTCTCAATCAAAGAATGTAAGAATTAATTATCAAAAAATCCAAGAATTAGCAAAAGAATGGGTTAAAGAAAATATTTCTACTCCCTCTTGGGATAAAGATAAGCATTTTGAGAGTAAAGATTCTACCTTGATGCTTACTTATTTTATAATTCTTGATTCTTTAAATTTTTGTTTTTGGGCAAAACCACCGCAGGAAAAATGGTATATTTTTTATAAAGGCGAGAAATATGATGGTTATTTTGCTCTTTCATTAACACTTAAAAAATTTTTTGAAGATTTTCCACAAAAAGCAAATTTTAATTATTTTTCAAAAATATCTTTTAAGGAATTTTCATCTATTTTTCGTGGAGA
>JAQVET010000043.1 GCA_028697615.1 Minisyncoccota bacterium | reverse complement strand
AAAATTGCTGCTCTTGATGCTTCCACTGGTAAGGTAAAGGGTTGGAACTCTGGTGCTGATGGTTCAGTTTATGCATTGGCAGTAAGTAGAGATGGGGAAACCCTTTATGTAGGTGGTTATTTTACTTCTATTGTCGGTAAGAAGAGAAGGAACATTGTTGCCCTTGATGCTTTTACTGGTAAGGTAATTGAGGGCTGGAACCCTGGTGCTAATGGTTTTGTTGATGCATTGGCAGTAAGTAGTGATGGGAAAACCCTTTATGTAGGTGGCTATTTTACTTTTATTGGTGGTAAGAAGAGAAACAACATTGCTGCTCTTGATGCTTCCACTGGTGAGGTAAATGAGGGCTGGAACCCTGGTGCTAATGATGCTGTTCGTGCATTGGCAGTAAGTAGAGATGGGGAAACCCTTTATGTAGGTGGTGATTTTACTTCTATTGGTGGTAAGAAGAGAAACGGCATTGCTGCTCTTGATGCTTCCACTGGTAAGGTAATTGAGGGCTGGAACCCTGATGCTAATGGTATTTCTGTTGATGCATTGGCAGTAAGTAGTGATGGGAAAACCCTTTATGTAGGTGGTAATTTTTCAAAAATTGGTGGTAAGGAGAGAGACAACATTGCAGCTCTTGATGCTTCCACTGGTGAGGTAATTGATGACTGGAACCCTGGTGCTGATGATTTTGTTGATGCATTGGCAGTAAGTAGTGATGGGAAAACCCTATATGTAGGTGGCTATTTTACTACAATTGGCGGAGACAGATTTCCTTATTATGCCCAATTTTCTGTATTTAAAGGAGATGATACGATACAAGTAGGGAAATAGATATTGCAGATGTAATTTTGGTTTTAAGGAAAGCAATTGGCTTGGAGTGATTTCAGTATAACAAAAAGGGCTTTTATTTTATGCTCTTTCTGACCAAAGTTTCGACAAAATCTTTAGCTTCTTGAAGTTTTTGTCTACTGAACTGTTTTTTTGATATAGATGATTTTATTTTATTGGCGACTTCTTTTTGAATTTGTTTATCAATCAAAGGAAGTTCTATTTTGGATAGTTTTTGAGTATTTAAATGTTTAATTACAGAACCCGTGCTATTTTTTACAAACTCCTGATTTATAAACTTATTGGTCAAGAATGCCATCAAAAAATCGGGGTCAAAATCTTTATTTTTTATTTGCAATCTTAAAATACCGCTACTGATAATTTGTTTTTCCTCTGTTTCCACTTTAGCCATCAAACCAATAGTTGCGTCTTTAGAAAAAAGTAATTCTCCTTTGTGCGGTTGAAATTCATTTTTTAATTCATTAAATAAGGTTTCATTTATGTATTTTGAACTATTGCCAAACTGGATTTCTAAATCTCCCAAATCGCTAACCCTTAAAAAGGGTATGCCGCTATCCTGATACAAAGCAGAGCCAACCTCTGTGCCTTTTTGGTAATTAAAAATATCACCAAATTCAATAGTTGGGTATTTTTTGGAGCTAATTGTCTTTTTCCAAAAGTTTGGCTCTAATGTTTTATCAATTTCTATATCAGTATTCCATCTCCAAAATGCTTTTGGCTCATCGGTTGTAAAAAATTCTTTAATAGAATTTTCTAAAATTAAATCGGCTTCTTGGCGTTCTTTTTCCGCCTCTTTTTTAAGTTGAAATGCCTCTTTGACAATTTGCTCTACTTTTTGCTGGTCTTGAATTTTTGGCAAAACAATTTTGATTTGTTTTAATTCAAAAGGGTCAAGGTTATCTCTCGCTCCGCCACTGCTTTGTCGTAAAATTTGCTCTTTTCCATAAGGCAACGTTAGATAAATTGCCAAATAGTAAGGATTCAATCTTTTTTCATCTACTCTTAAAATACCAACTGCTTGGTTACAGTTGGCTTCTTGTACAATTTCTGGGACTATGGCTACCGCACCGATTGTTGCTCCAACTGTCGCCACTAAAACGTCCCTACTTTTAATCATTGAGCGTTGCATACATCTATGGACGCTTTCGGAAATATAAACATTATCGGTAAGGTCTAAAAAGAAATCATTGAGTTGTCCGCTACGAATAAATAAAATACCCTTTTTTGTATAAGTATTTTTGCCTCCCAAGGGCGTATGTCCGTAAGTTATATTTTTTATCAACAACTCCTGAAGTTTTACCCCAGTCTTGGTAGTATTTTCTATGTCTAAAAATTTTGGAAGCCAGTAATAAG
The DNA here is from genome assembly GCA_028697615.1 of Minisyncoccota bacterium. Classification (GTDB taxonomy): domain Bacteria; phylum Patescibacteriota; class Minisyncoccia; order Minisyncoccales; genus JAQVET01. The sequence continues at coordinate 3,624 of JAQVET010000043.1, read as the reverse complement.
CATCACTTCTTTTGACTAAATCAATCTCGTCACTCCAAAGCCAAAAGATGTTTTGATTTTTTATTTGTGTTTTTACCATAGATAGCTCTTAAATTCTTTTTTGAACTTTGTCCATTCTGCCAAAACCTCTGGGATATCAGTATCCAAAGCTCCTTTTAATTCAATAAGTATTGGGTCTTGTTTGGTTTTGTTGCCCTTGCGGTCAGTTAGATATTCAATTGGTTGTCCCTCGTCATCTATCACTTCACCCCTTTCATTTCTCTTATAAGTTCTTCTACCTCTGATGTCGTAGCCAATCTTTTGCAAATTAGCGAAGAAAATCGGGTAGCGTTCTGGCAGTTTCCCTTTTGGTTTTTTCAGAAAAAGAACACTTGATTTCACACCAGCTCCAAATGGCACAAATGTTTCCTGCGGCAAACTGATTACCGCTACAATCTGGGCTTTATTTTTGATCCATGCTCTTACAAATTCGGTATTCTCATTAGTTAAATCACCGTCGGGCAAAACTATACCCATACGTCCGCCTTTTTTAAGTAAAGAAAGGCAACGCTCAATAAATAAAATATCGGGCACTTGTCCGCCACCTTTTTTGCCCGCCAAAAGTTTTTCTTTTTGAAACTCGCCTGTCTTTTTATCTTTTTTCCACGCAAAACCAAAATCATATTCAGATAAGATATTTCGGTCTTGCACTTTTCCTTTTGAGCCAAATGGCGGATTGGTCATTATGATGTCGGCGCTTTCTGGAGTAATTGTGCCTCTTGTATTTTTCACCAACTCATTAAACGAAATAAGGGAATTAGAAGTCCAAATGCCAGTATGTCCATCATCAACCATCACCATATACATTTTGGCAACCTTTGTAAGGTCGTTATCAAAATCAATTCCTTTAATATGAGTGTTGGCATATTCTTTAATTTTCCCTCTCAAAATTTCTCTTTGGTCTGGCGTTAAATCAATATCGTTAAGCGGGTTGCCTTTTTCATCAACCCAGCCCTTTTGTTTTTTAATAAAATCTCGGTAATGGTTAATTGCAAAAACCAAAAAACCAGATGAACCGCAGGCGGGGTCTAATATAACTTCATCTGGTTTTGGCTCTAACATTTCTACGATGAGGTTTTTAATTGGGTCAGGAGTAAAGAATTGTCCAGCGTCCCCCCTAAACTGACCACTAATAAATGCTTGAAATGCCTCGCCTTTGGCGTCTGTATTTAAAATGGATATATTTTCAAATTCACTAACAAAATTGGCAATTTGTCTAATAGGTATTTCTATTTTTTCTGTGCCATCAAAAATGTCATTAAATTCTGGACGGCTTTTTGCTTGCTCAAACAAATTAAAAATTCTTTTCTCGAATGTTTTACTTGTTCCCTTATCTCTTATTTCATCCCATTCTCGGTCATAAATAATAAACTCACACTCGGGGTTATCGCTTTTTTCATCTTGGATTTTAGCAAATAAAAGGTAAATTACTTGGTAAAAAACTTTTGTTTTATTCCCCGCTTTATAATTAGCGTAAATGTCATTATGTATTCGGTTAAACTTTGCTTGTAAATTACTTACTGGGCGAAGGTCTTTTTTGAGTATTTTTTTGTCGCCATACTCCTTCCCATATTTTGGCAAATATCCCTTTTCTTCATAACGGTCTGGTTCTTTAAGCCGTTTCCAGTATTTAAATTCTATGCCGTTTGTCCAAACAGCAATTTGGGCAGTAGTAGCGTTGACATAACTTTTAAGTTGTTCTTCGCCATCAGGAAATTTAATCTTTGGCTCTTTGCACTCAATAATAATGTAATGATTTTCTCTTTTTTCACGGTCTTTTTTTGTTCTATAAACAACAATATCGGCTTTTTTGGTTTTGTCCCTACCAAGTTGGATAGGTACTTCAACATCAATAATTTCTTTGGGATAACCATATTCTTCAACAAGACGGCGAACATACTCCTGTCTAACTTTTTCTTCGGGTGTCTCAATGATTTTATTACCACGAATGTAGCAAATTATTTCGTTTGGCATTACATCCTTTTTGTCTTTTAAAAAATTTAGTTTTTAATTTCTCTACACTTTTTCATTCTTAAATATACAAAAAGTGCTGGTAGTACCCCTCCTACAAAAAGAACGGAAATTTTTACTTTTTTCATTGGGAACATATTTCTTTTACTAACCATTATATAACAAAAAGTTAAAATTTTTTCCCAAAAAGAATATCTTTTTACAAAATATCTATTTATTTTTTTATATTTTACTTTTTTGCTTTATTTCCTCAAAACTCTACTTCTGCTTCTATTCTCACTGCCTCTTCTCAAAGATTTGTCTTTTTATATTTTGTCTATAAGTTATTAATCCTTATATATTTCTTTTCTATGTCCTATTGCAAAAAATATTGCTACCTCTTGCGAAAAATAAAAAAGAACTCTATATCTTCTGGTAATACGAAATGAATAAACTCCAGGCATCTCTTTTATTCTTTTGGTATGCAAACGGGGGTCTAACCAATTTGAAATAAATATTTCTTCTTGCTTTTGATAAAGTGATTTAACTTTTGATGGGAGTTTGTTATATTCTTTTATAAAGGCATTTGTTTTTTCTATTTTCATTAAATTTTGGGATAGATTTTTGTTGCAGAATTATATGCTTTTTTTATCTCTTTTGAATTCTCATATTCTCCTAAACTTTCTTCAGGAATTAACTTTATAAATTTCTTAAAATAATTTTCAATTTCTTCTAATTTCTTTATTACTATATCAATTTTTTCTTCTTCTTTTACTTTTTCCATTTTTACCTCTTTTTGCGTTTTATTACTACTTTTAATTTATAATTTTCAAATATTTTTGTCAAATTTATCTCTTTCAAAACTCCACCCCTGCCTCTATTCTTACTGCTTCTTCTTCTGTCAATGTTGCTAAATACCTCATAGTCATAGTAATAGTTGAATGCCCTAAATGATGTTGTAATGCTTTTGGATTTCCTGTCTTCTTTAACCGATATATTGCGTCAGAGTGTCTTAATAAGTGCGGATAAACATTTTTATCTATTCCTGCTTTTTTTGACACTCCCTTTATTATCTGCCACCCCCTCTGTCTATTAAACGGGAACAATTTTTTATCAGGGGGTAGTCCTTTTTTATATGCATAAGCCATTATCTCATTATAAAATGTCTCTGGAATTCCTGTTTTCCTTTTCTTATTTCCTTTCCCTTGTCTGATAAACACATAACAAACACCACCTTCTTTTTTCACATCTCTTACTTCAACTCCTATTGCCTCTGACACTCTTGCTCCTGTAATAAAAAGAAACCTGATAAAAAGAGTATCCCTGTCCCTATTTTTCTTCTTTGCCTTTGCTACTTCTACCATCCTTTCAATTTCTTCTGGGGTTAAATACTCAACAATATACCCTGCTTTAACAATTTCTCGTCTTCTAACAACTGCCAAACTATTTTGATTATCCATAATTTACATTATACATTTTTTTATAGTGTATAACAAAGGGAGAAAAAAACAGAGAAAAAGAACAAAAAACAGGAAAAACAGGGAGAAAAGATTAAACAAAAGTGCTGCTTTCGTATAGGAGATTTAACGATAAGGAACGGGGGAAATTCATATAACCCCCATTTTCTTATTCCTC
>JAQVET010000042.1 GCA_028697615.1 Minisyncoccota bacterium | reverse complement strand
CGTCCAGTTGCTTTACATTCTGTAGTTATAGCCGCTCAACATAATCCTGATATTTCGATTTTAAAATTAAGAAAAGGTATTATAGAAGAGGTAATAAAACCAGTTTGTAAAGATTATCTTAATCCTAAAACGAAATTTTATATTAACAATACTGGCCGTTTTGTCATCGGCGGACCAGTTGCTGATTGTGGAGCAACTGGGAGAAAAGTTATTGTTGATACCTATGGTGGTATGGGACACGTAGGTGGAGGTTGTTTTTCTGGGAAAGATCCAACAAAAGTTGATCGTTCTGGCGCATATATGGCGCGATATATTGCTAAAAATATCGTTGCTTCTGGTGTTTGCCAGAAATGCGAAATTCAAATTGCTTATGCCATTGGAATAACAAAACCACTGTCAATAAATGTCAATACTTTTGGGACAATAGACCAAAATAAATTTCCAAAATTAACTGAAGAAAAACTAGTTAAGACTATTTCTAAAGTTTTTGATTTGACCCCAGGGATGATTATTCATCAGCTTGATCTTTTAAGACCAATATATCGTCAAACTGCTTGCTATGGACATTTTGGTAGAGAAGAAAAAAATTTTACCTGGGAAAAAATAGATAAAAAAGAGAAGATACTGGAAATATTAAAAAAACACAGGTCATAATCTGTATTTTTTATTTAAAATAGGACTATAACTTAACTTTATAATTAATGAAAGAGTAAAATACTATGGAAAATAAATATTATATTATGAGACATGGAGAAGCGCTATTAAATAAAAAAGGACTTGTCTCTTGCTGGCCAGAAAAGATTTATTGTCCATTAACTCCTAAAGGAAAAAAACAAGCGAAAATTGCTGGCAGAAAATTAAAGTCAAAAAAAATTGATTTAATTTTTTCTTCCGATCTTTTACGATGTAAACAGACAGCTGAAATTGTTGGGCAAGAGTTGGGAATAAAACCAAGGTATGATAAAAGATTAAGAGAATTTAATCTTGGAGTTTTTAATGGCAAATTATTGAAAGAAGCGAATCAATTTTTTGGAACTCCAATAAAAAAATTTACTATTAGGGCTAAAAATGCAGAAAATTATACAGATCTTAAAAAAAGGATGTTTGATTTTTTAAAGAGTATTGATAAAAAGTATTCAAAGAAGACAATTTTAATCATTAGTCATGAAGCGCCCCTTACTATGCTTGTTGGTGCAGTAAAAGGGTGGTCTAATCAGAAAATTTTGGATTATCGAAAAAGATCAAAGTTAAAACCAGGCGAATTTCGTAAACTTATATTATAACCAAACCTGTGAGTAAAAAAATAAAATCAATCTACAACGTGAGAAGTTTCCCGAGAACAGTTCTCGGGAAACTTCTTTAATTAATCTATTTGTAATTTATAGAAGTTTAGTTTATATTAATCTTGTAGGTTATAATCCGGGACGTGGTGTAATGGCAACATGCAGGATTCGGGTTCCTGAGATTCTGGGTTCAAATCCCAGCGTCCCGATAATTGAAATTAAAAGATTAAATAAATGGAAAAAATTATTTTTATACTTTTGTTAATATTAGTTGTTGAAATTGGTTTAACTGCTTTTTTACTATCAAAAGAAAATATTTCAGAAAATAGTGTTTTGGTTGAAAAAGGTGAATTGTTAAATAACACTTTCACGCCTTTGGAATCAGAAAATTTTCAGAATTCTACAGGGAATAATCTTTTAGAAAATTCTTTAAAGAATTTAGAAATTAAACTTCTTTCTGATAAATCAGTTTATCATTCAGGAGATGTTTTAAATTTAGATTTTAAAATTATTACTGATGATAATTATTCAAATGTTAAGGTTGTTGTCGACGGGATTTTTGGAAGATTGAATCAAGAAAAACTACTTAATTTAAAAAAAGGTGAAAACAATATTGTTTTTAATTACACTCTTCCAAGGTGTAATGTTTGTGGGGGAATTTCTGAGGGAGAATATACTATTATTGGTAAAATTATTGTCGGCGAAAAATCAAAAGAGACCTCCACAAAAATAACTATAATGCAATAAAATGTTTATTAAAAATTTTAAAAAGCTTGCAAAAACGCCGTTAAGAAAAAATGCCCTTGAAATAATAGAATCTGGATTTTGGGCCATTTATCCTCCAAATGTTTTTAAAAAAGAAATTTCATTAAAAGGGGATATTTTAACTATTAAAAATGAAAAAATAAATCTTGAAAAATTTAAAAATATTTATTTTATTGGTATAGGCAAAGCAGCGGCATTTTCTGCTAAATATTTTAGTCAAATTTTAGGCAACAGGATAACAGAAGGGGCAATTATTGATATTCAAAAAATTAAACTTTCCAAGATTAAAAGTTTTGTTGGAGATCATCCATTTCCGTCAAAAAGAAACATCGAAGCAACAAAAAAAATAATAGAAATTGTAAAAAAAGCAAAAAAAGACGACTTAATAATAACAATTGTCTCTGGTGGAGGTTCTGCTTTGTTTTTTTATCCATATCAATTAAGTGTCTTGAATTATCAAAAATTAACAAAAAAACTCTTTGAGGTTGGTGCAAATATTAAAGAAATTAATACTATTAGAAAACATATATCCTATGTAAAGGGAGGAAATTTAGCAAAATTAGCCTATCCTGCAACGATGGTTTCTTTAATTTTTTCTGATATTCCTTTTTCTGATTTTAGTTTGGTTGCTTCTGGGCCGACAGTTTTAGATAAAACTACAAAAAAAGATGCTCAAAATATTATTAAAAAATATAATTTACCAAAAATTAAACTTCGCGAAACACCAAAAGACAAAAAATATTTTAAAAAAGTCAAAAATATTTTAATTTTAGATAATAATGTTGCTCTGAAAGCGATGCAGGAAAAATCACAAGAGTTGGGCTTTAAATCTTTTATTTATTCTTCCAAAATAAAAGGGGAGTCTAAACTCGTTGCAAAAAAACTTCTAGAAATTCTTTCTAAACAGCCAAAAAATACAATTTTACTTGCCGGAGGTGAAACAACTGTTAAAATTAAAGGAAAAGGAAAAGGAGGAAGAAATCAAGAATTGGTCTTGTCAGCTTTAAAATACCTAAAAAAAGAGCAATTGATTATTTCAATTGCTTCAGATGGGAAAGACAATATTAAGGGTGTTGCCGGTGCTATCGGTGATAGTTTAACAATAAAAAACGCCCAAAAATTAAATTTGGATATAGATTTTTATTTAGAGAATAATGATTCTTATCATTTTTTCAAAAAAACAGGTGATTTAATTTTTACTAAAAATACTGGAAGCAATGTATCTGATCTTATAATCTTAATAAAAGAATAGTTTTCCGAGATAAAGTTTCCCGAGAACAGTTCTCGGGAAACTTTATCAGCGTATTTTAGCATTTAGCGTGGTATAAATCTGCTTCTACGGCAGGTTTGTATCTACTTCTTCTCGAACTAAGTTAAGTGTATCTAAATTGATTTTAAGATATTTTTGAGGAAGCACTTGTTTTAATGCTTTTTTGATTATTTCTGGCTCAAGTGGAATTAGTTTTTTATATGAAGCAAAAGCGATAAGAAAAACACCAGCGGTAACACTCGTTCCTAGTTTCTGTTGACAAATATCTTGTGCTGGGATTAAAATTGTTTCTTTTGAAAAATTTTTAATGGTCTGCAAAATATATTCTTTTCCTATATTTTTTTCTCCAGGAATCGGAATTAAAAGGTCATTAATAATAAAATTTGTTTTTTCTTTTGAGCTAAAATAACATCCTTTAAGTGCTTCTTGAATTTCTTGGGCAATAACTAAATCTGCCCCACCTTGCTTAATAAGTGGAGAGTGCACTTCTTTTCCAAATTTAATATGCACCTCTACAGATCCTCCTCTTTGAGACAAGCCATGGAGCTCTGATGTTTTTATGTCAAGTCCAGCTGTCATTGCTGCTTTTGCTAATATTTGGAGCAGGGTAATCTGCCCTTGTCCACCAGTCCCTAAAATAATGATATTAAATGGTTGTTGTGATTGCATATTTATTATTTTTTATTGACAAAAATACAAGGTTTTGTAGCGATGATTACGGATACTTCATCTTTTTCAAGAAAATCTTTTACTGTATCTTCAAATTCTTTAATATTTGTTTGGTCAAGTGTTTTGACATTTTTTACTCCACAGGCCCTTACAACATTTTCAATATTAATTCCAACATCTCCAGGATATGGTTGATGACCAGTCATAGCAGTTGTTGAGTTATTAAGTATAATAATCAAGGGATTGGAATTATTATAAACAGTATTGACTAAAGCAGGTATTCCTGCGTGGAAAAAAGAAGAATCTCCAATAAAAGCAATGACTTTTTGTTTATTTTTAGTTGCTTTTTTAATACCGTGAGCGATGCTAATATCCGATCCCATACAATACAGGTAATCTTGTATTTCATATGGAGGATATGTGGCAAGCATATAACAACCTATTTCTCCACCAATAACCGTATTTTTTGAAGATAATTTTTTAATAGTGGAAAAAACAATATGATATGGACAACCAGGACAAAGTTGGGGGTTTCTTTTAGGCAGGTTAATTTCTTGAACTTTTTTTAAGTGGTTTTGATAATCAAAATCAGGTTTAACTTTTAATATTTTCGATAAAGCCAAAATTATATACTCTGGTTTCAACTCACCAATTTCTGGAAGAAGATTTTTCCCATTTATTTTTAATTTTGGGTTAACATCTTTTGCTAAACGCTCTATTTCTTTTTCTAAAAATGGTTCAAGTTCTTCAATAATTAAAACCTGATCTAAATTTTTTATAAAATTTTTAATTTTTTTCTCAGGTAGGGGATAGAAAAATCCGAGTTTTAAAATAGGTATTTTTATATTTAAATTTTCAAGCGCTTCAAGTAAGTAAAGGTAAGAAACTCCTGATGCTATAGCGCCTATTTTTTTTGATTTTGAGTTTTGATTTTTAACAAAATTGAGGGGAGATTTTTCAACAATTTTCTCAATATTTTTTATTTTATCTAAAAGTTCTTTTTTCATTTTAAATACACGGGGTGCCATTGTTGAATACATGTCTGGATTTTTAACAAATAGCGCTTCTTTTTTTGATTTTTTAGGAATATTTCCCAAAATTACAGGAGCGCTTTGGTGAGCCACTCTTGTCGTTTCACGAATCATTACAGGTGTTTTAAATTTCTCTGATAATTCAAAGGCAATTTTTACAAAATCTTTACATTCTTGGGGGGTCGATGGTTCAAGTGTTGGGATTTTTGCTTTTAGGTCATGCCATCTGCTATTATCTTCTGATTGTGCTGAACTCCAACAAGACGGATCATCTGCTACTACAATTACCATTCCCTTAGGTACACCAGTATAAAGTAGGGGATATAAAAAATCAGAGGCGACATTCAGGCCAAAATTTTTCATTGCTACAAGTGAACGCAGGCCAGAAAAACTTGCTCCAGCAGCTGCTTCCATTGCCACCTTTTCATTGGTTGAAAATTCAAAATATACTCCTTGTTTTTGGGCAATTCTATAAAAAATATTCCCAATTTCTGAAGCAGGTGTGCCAGGATATGTTGAAACAAATTGAACACCACTCTCAAGTGCTCCTCTAATAATTGCTTCATTTCCAAGAAGTAGGCTTTTTTGGTTTTTAGTTTTTAAAAGATCACTCTCCATAAAATTTGCATTTTAAAAAATAACAAGTTATAATGATAAAAAAATTAATAAGTGAAGCATTAAATTTATAAACTTTTTTAATTTTTAAGTCAAGTTAAATTTATGAAAAAAATAAAAATACCAGTTGAAGTTTCAGCAAGACATGCTCATATATCTCAGGAAGATTTTTATAAACTTTTTAAAAAAAATAATTTAACCCCGCTAAAAGATTTAGGGCAAAATCAATTTGCGGCAAAAGAAACAATAGATTTAATTTGTGGTAAAAGATCTTT
>JAQVET010000002.1 GCA_028697615.1 Minisyncoccota bacterium | reverse complement strand
CAAAGATGCATTGATTCTTGATTGGCAAAAAACTCTTTCTATGAACACTACAGGGACCATATTTTTCAAGAAGACGTAAATGCTGTTTTGTAGGATATCCTTTATTTTTTTCAAAAAAGTATTTTGGATTTTTTTTTGCTAACTTTTCCATTACTTTGTCTCTCGAAACTTTTGCAACTATAGAAGCCAAAGCACAAGAAAAAATATTTTCATCGGCTTTCACAATTAATTTATGGGGCATTTTTTTTAATTTTTTGGAATTTATATGATTTCCATCAATAATTAAAAATGGAGATTTTATATCTAATTTTAAAATACATCTTAACATTGCGAGTTCTGCTGCATTTTTGATATTTATATTATCTATTACTTTTTCAGAAATACTCGATATACTATATTCTATATATGGATGGGAAATTATGATCTTAAAAATTTTTTCTCGCTTTTGAGGTGTTAATTTTTTAGAATCTTTAATTTTAAAACCTCGTAATGACCTATTATTAATTTCCATAATTTTAAATATCTGGGAAAAAATTTTGAAATCCTGAGATTTTAACATCACTGCTGCAGAAAAAACAGGTCCAGCAATAGCACCCCTTCCTGCCTCATCAAGTCCAATTACAAATCGATGTTCTTGTTGCCAAATTTTTTCTTCTTCATTTAATGGAGATTTTATTCTATTCACAAAGTTAATAATAAAAAACGTAAAATCTAAATTTTAAAATTTTAAAGAAAAGTGTTTATCTAAAATCTCTTTAGGTTGAATTTCAATAGGAAATAAAAATAAAAACGAACTCCCTTGATAAATTTTTTCAAATTTATTTTCTCTTTGAGAAACTGTAAAAATTGGAAAATGACACAACGAAATATCTTCTTCAAAATTAAAAGAAATTTTTATTTTAAAAAACTTATCAAAAAGTGCAATATAAGAGGTATTTTTTTGAAAAATTGTCAAAGGAGACCTTCTCGCTCTGTTAATAAATATTTTGATATTTTGGCCATTTGGTAAAAATAAATTCCATTCGGTTCCAAATAAAAATTTTAAATTCTTCTTGCTTTTATTTTCAAATTTAAATGAAAAATCAAGTTTTCTCTTATTTTTAGATATGCTAATCTTCTTTTTAAAATCTAAAACATTTTTTATTTTTCTTTGCATTAAAATATCGAATTGATCTTCTAATTTTTTAACTTTATATTGATAGTTTTTTCCGATACAATTAAATTTTTCTTTCAAATCTGAATTATAAAAATTATCCAAAATATTTTGCTCAGACACTAAAAAATGATCAATAAAAGATAATTTTTGATATTTATCATAAATAATAAGATCCTCGAAACCTTTTAAACTTTTTTCTATCTTATGAATTGTCTTCGGCTCTTTTTTTAACACTGCTTCTTTTTGCTTTTGTTTTTTAAGCTGATGATAACTTTCTTCCCTCCGCGTTAAAACATTTAAAATATTATAACCCTGATTTTTTAAATCTATTTCAGAAATACTTCCACCGTTTTCAGGATTTATATATAAATTTATATTTTTTGTTTCCACAATAATCTCTTTTTTATCATCTTTATTAAAATCAAAAATTTTAATTTTTTCTGATTGATCCAATTGTTTTTCAGCTAAGATTAAATTTCGATAAGCATAAAAACGCAAATGAGGATGATAAAGTCCCCCAAAACCACCATGCCAATATGAATCATTGGTTTGTGCTTCAAAAAGATGTTTTTTAATTTTATTAAAATTATTATTCAAAAAAACACTTGCAGTAGATATTTTCTGAGAGACATAGTACATTTTACTTCTCAAATGATTTGACTCTGGATATTTTTGAAAAAAATTTTCAAATCTTGCTTGCGTCAAAAAATATTTTTTTCTTTTTTCTTTCTTTATCTGATTTCTTTCTATTTTCTTCCTTATTTCAAGTGGTAGGGTCCATTCCATCATTTCAGGATAAGAAGCAGAAGGAATATTCACATTACCATTTTGTGGAAAACATTGAACAAAATCTTTAAAATGAATAGTTTGAATTTTTGAGTTTTTTTCAATTAAACTTAAAAATTTATCAAGCCATTTTCGTTGATAAACCCAATTGTACGTAGTTGGCCAAAGACCAAATTTTTCACCATCATCAAAATAAGTCACTGATATTTTACCGTAATTTTTTTGCCTCAATATCCAATTTACAACTTCTTGAGGATAAGAAAAAGGAATAGTATATCTTAATTTTTTAGAAATAGGAAAGATTTTTAAAGAACAAGATTTTATTTTACTTTTATTACTTTTATCATTTATTAAAAAAGGGTCTTCTAAAAAATAACCATCTATTTTTTTGGGTAAAATTCCTGCAAGTTCGAAATGAATTTCATCTAAGGCGGTAATTTGAATGTGATCTCCGCTAAAAATTTTAAATAAAGATGGTTCCCAAACTCTTTCCGGTATCCAAAATCCATTTATTTTGCAATTAAAGTCTTTTTCTAAAATTTTAGAAAAAAAACAAATTTGTTCCTTTGCATCTTTTTGTGGAATCATCGGTAAAATTGCTTCTCCATAAGGACCTCCCCAAATTTCAACCTGTCCACTTTTTACCATTTTTTTCAACTCAAACAGATACTGAGGATGTCTTTTTTTTATCCAATCATAAAGAGGGCCTGAAATATGCAGAGAAAATTTAATTTTTGGATGCGTCTTAATAATTTTTAAAAATGGAAAATATGCCTTTTTAAAAGCCTTTTCTTTAATATTATCAAAATTACCACCTGGTTGATGATTATGAATGCCAAAAAGAAAATACATATACTCAAATTAATAAATCAAACGTTAAGTGAGTCGTAAATCAATCTTAAAAATCCTTCTATAACTTTTTTTTCTTTACTACCCATATTTTGCAATAATACTTCTGGATAAAATTCAAGCTGCAAAATAGTTAAAAGATAAGATGATTTTAAAAAATTTATTTTCTTTAAAATATTTTTTGATGGAATCTTCCCAAAATAACCCATTAAAAGTTCTCTTTGCAAATTTTTCTTTTTTGAAGAAGAAATGTAATTCCATAAATAAAGATCATCAAGTTGTGCAAAAAAACAAGCAATGTCCTCAAGAAAAAAACCACGCCTAACACTGCTAAAATCAATAATTTTTAATTCTTTATCTTTCTGAATTATAATATTGGCTGGAGTAAAATCTCCATGAATAATTTGTTTTTTACCTGATAATTTTTGATATTTTTTCTTAAATTCATTCTTAAAATCGTAGGCCATCGCCGCCCATTTTGGATAATACCTTTCAAGCATCTCAAAACTTCCAATATAAGGAGATGATGGTGAGGAGATGAAATTATATTTTTTGAAAAAATTGTGTAATAACTTAAGAACTATACCGACCTCTCGAACTAATATCTTTAATTTTTTTGGTGGATATTTTTTTAGAATAAAATATCTTAACGGTTTTCCTTCTATCTCCCTATATAAGAAAATTTTTTCATCTTTTAAAAAATCAAGCGGGTAAAGTATAAAAGAAGGAAGAGAATCTTTTGTTTTTAAAAGAAAAGAAGCAATCTTGAATTTTACTTTTTGACTAGCTCTCAATACTTCCTTAATAATTTTTTCATCTTTTAAAAGAGTAATTTCGATTCGATAGTTAAAAGAATGTTGATCTAAAGACTGAAATTCTTCGATTTTAATGTTTTTCACTTTGTCAGCATCTGGCCAGTAATTTTTAAAATTTTTTAAGAGATAATTTTCCAATCTTTTTTTCATATTAATAATCTAAAAATAATTAAATAATTTAAAATTACTTTTAATTTAAATTTAACTTTTTATTTAAAAGTTCAAGTGCTTCTTTAGTTGCTGGCCGAATTTCACCATAAAGTTCTCTTTCTATTTTTTCTGTATATTCTATAGATTTACGATGTGCCTTACCGCTTCTTTCCCAATCAAAAGCAGTAAAAATAATCTTTTGGTAAAGATTTTTTGCCTTTTCTAAAATTTTTTTATCAACATTCTTGAGGGCCTCTACTGCTTCAACAAGTTGATGTGCCCCTGCCTCAATATTTCTAATATCCCACCAAGGAGATGTGCTTCCCCACCAATATTGACAACTATAAAGCCCTTGATCTAAAAGCCTACGAGCTTTTCTCCAATCTTTTGACGTTTTATCTTTATAATTCTCAATAGTATCTATAACAAGATATGTCAAATCCCACTGCATTTTATGAATAGAATTACCAGGATATTTCCACTGGGCATAATAAATTTTCTTTTTAATTTCTGACTCCATTGAAGCCCACGTACTTGGTATTGGCTCAACTTCTCTTTCTTCAGGATATATACAAGACAACTTTGAAATAAAAATAGGATTGACTTCTGGAAGTTCATAGATTTTTGCAAGAACATCTTCAAGACCCGGTCTTTGATGCCCATAAATTTCTCCATCGGTAGCCAAAATTAAATACTCTCCTGGTTCTATTTCTTTTTGGACATTTTTTAAAAAATCATCTGTATTTGATACTAATCCTTCATTTAATAAATCACTAATCTTTCTATCACGGAAAAAAATCTTCAAAGAAGAATTTTTAATTTTGTAAGTTTTGGTAAAATCAAGATTTGAAAAAAGTTTACCATTATAAGCAGTTTCGTTGGCTAAAATCCACTTATATCCGAAACCTTCAACAATTTTAGCAACCTTTTTTGAATAAGCCATTTCAGGAATATGAAAACCTTCTGGCTTCCATAATTTACCAAAAAATTTTTTGCAAGTTTGTTCATTAAGTTCGATTTGTCTTCTTATTTCAAATTCGGGTAAAAGAGGTAGGAATGCATGATATTTTGCTGAACTTACAAATTCAATTTGATCTTTCTTAGCAAGATTTTTAATTTCTTCGATAATTTTTTTATGGCCAAATTTGGCAAAAAGATCCAAAAGGCACCCAGCAATATTTAAATTAATCTTTATTTTTGGATTATTTTTTAAAATTTTAATAATCTTCAAATAACTTTCCTGAACAATTTTATCAAGCATCGCCCTAGACTGCGTAGGCGGCTGATAAATATGCATAAAATTAGCTAAAATTATTTTCATAATTATTTATATTTTACTAGTATTATTAAATTGATTAAAATGTAATTTTTTATTTTTTGATAATATTAAATATCCATTTCAGACTAATTTTATCTATCGTATTTTAAGCGTCATCTCTTAATATTTTTTCTAAGTTGTTTTTGCGTAATTTTGAAATAATATACCCTAATTTTTCTTTTTTTCAAATGATATTATATATAAACCTATTTCTCAATTGCTTCCATACCACCCCAAAATTGCAACCTTCAAAGCTTTGTTTGTCTGATCATAATATGCAATTATTGGAATATTATCTTTGGTAATTGCCAAGGAAGAATATCTTCCAACATCACCTTCAAAGTCAATAACCTCTTTTTGCCAATTTTGACCATCAAAGAAGGTAAGCCAGAGATTTTGAGAGACACCACTGTAATAACTAATCAATGGATTATTATTTTGGTCAAAAACCAAAGATGTCTCTTCCCCTAACTTGTCTTCTCCTAAAATTTCTTCTTTAGATACAATCTGTAGTGGTAAGCCATTTTTTGTATCGAAGTAAATATATTTTAAACCTTCATAATATTGGCGTGGAGGAGTATATAAATGAGGACCATAATGTCTGATGTAAGAAAGACCAATACCTCCGTTTTTATCAATAGAAGAAGAGATGCCAAATCCAGTTCTATCGAAACATATCCAGCCCTCTTCAAGTATTTCTTGTCCCCATTCATGTTTTTCAGAATCAAAATATAAATAAGCTAAACTACTAGTAGAACCACACATTCCTGCACATGGTAATAGATCTGAATAAAAAATTATTGGCTTATTACCTAAAAAAATTAATGAAAGAGAAAATGGTTGAACAGTTTCATCGATTCTTTCTTTAGTCCATTCATTATCTTTAGAAAAAAAATAATATAACTGACCACGCATAGCGGCATCATTAAATAAAACGGCAATCCCTGGATTGTTTTCTTGATCGAAAGCAAGAGAAATATTTTTAATGCGGTAAGTGACGAATTCGATTCCTTTTACTGTACTTGATTCCCATGTGACTCCTCCATCCTTTGATTTTACTAATTTTATTATTTCATGGATACCATCGGGACCATATCGATTTGGAACTATTTTCTCAATATAAGCATAAGCTATTGTAGGGTTATTATTGTGATCAAATTTTAAAGAAATAGAATACTCGTCCATTTTATTTTCAACAGGTGCAGTGTCAATTATTACTGGGATTTCCCATTTTTCTCCGTTAAATCGAAGATATCTTAAGCCATCATCTGCAATATAGGCGATAGCAGGATTATTATCTTTATCCAAAGCAAGAGAAATTCTTCCAAAAACATTTCCTTGATCCAATGGGAAGATAGCCCATTGAAATTCAGTCTTGAAAGTTATCTTTTCTGTGTTAAATGTTCTTCCTAAAATATTAGTGTAAGAAATCCATAAATTATAAGTTTTTTTGTTTTCAACTTTGAAATCTAATAGATATTCTATTTTATCTTTTTTAAAGGGAATGGGTTCATTATTTATCCTTCTCGACTGCGTCTCGCCTTCCATAGTCGAAAATACATTAAATTCTTTCACACCAATGCCTAAATTTTCAATTTTCCATTTGATTTGGACATTTGAGTTTTTTTGAATCGAGTCATTTTCAGGATTTGTGACCGCAACCTTAGGAATAGTGCTATTTGGAGATTTTGGAGTACCGAAGATTGGACTGTTTTGTGCATCCTTGCCATTTATTATTTTTTTGTTATTAGATTCCCAGTTTCCAGGATCACTACCTATCTGCCAAGGATCTATTCTCTCCATTGATATTTTTTCACTGCTGTCTCCGGCAGGCCAGCCTTGAGAACAGTCAACCATATCAATTATGTTATTTTCTTTATCAACTAATCTTAGACTTTCTCCTGTGTTTGCAAGGGCACCAGTATATATTTTATCTGCTTGAATATCAGAAATTGTATTGTCATCTGTTCTTTCTAAAAGATAATAACTATGGGCTGGAATTTTGCCTTCAAGATTAATCTTGGGCTGGCCATCTGCTGCTATTATCTTCCAATCCGTGAGTTTGATTTCTTTATTTGTTGTGTTGTAGAGTTCAATCCATTCATCAGCAGCGTTTGTTTTTGTACCCATCCAGGCAATCTCATTGATAACAACATCCTTTGAGGTTAGATCTATCTTTATTGTTTTTTTGTTGATATTTTCTTGATTGTTATTGTTATCTTGAGAATAATATTGAATTTTAAAAATACCAGATTCCCCTAAGGTGAATTCTGCTTTTGGTCCTTGAACACAAACTGGTGATTCATTATTAATTTGATAATAAATTCCTTTAATTCCAGAGGAACCTTGATCTTTTGATGTTAAGATTACTTTGATTTTTTGTGTTTGCCATTCGTCTTCTTTAAAACATATATCTTTGCCATCTTGTGTTTGAAAGGACAAGGTTGTTATTGGAGAGATATTGTCTTTTGGTGGTGAAGGTGATGGAGATGGTGTTTGTGTAGGGATTTCTGGCTGGGCAAGTGCTTCCTTAATACTGGGAAGTGCTTTTTCAACCTCTTTTTTTAGTTCTTGTGGTGGATTTTCAATAAAAGATATAAGTGGTTTGAAATAAACACTTGCTGGAACCTGACCAATAAAATACCAATCACTGCCATAAAGATATGCAGGAAGAAATTGCAGTGTATATTCCTTGTTTTCAATATTCTCTGGGATATGTATTTGAAAAGAAAATGTGGCAATTTCTCCTGGTTTGACTTCTTGATTTAAACTTGCTGGTCGATATTTTGTTTTCCAGGATGGATGATAGAATTTTATTGTTGTGCCTTCTTCTCCTCCAAGAATATTTAAAGAAACCTTATCTTTCTTCCAAGAGGTGTTTCCTGTATTTTGAAATGCTACTGATAAATAAAAATTGGTTCCTGGCTCTGCTTGCACAACCTCAGGAAATACTTTGAGAAGTTTTGAGTCCCATTTTTCATTATTTGACTCTTTATTATTATTTTCTTCTTTGATTTTTTGTTCTACTATCCTTTCAACTTTTGCTTTTGATTCTTGTTCATCTTTTTGTGATTGATTCCCAAAACTAAATAATCCTTTTATCTCGTCCCAGAAATTACTAATAGCTATTCTTACCTTTTCCCAAAAACTCAATGGTTTCTCTGGGGTTATTGCGCCTTGCGTGGGTGGAACTATTCCTGCAATGTATTCTTTTCCTTGTTTTGGAATACAATCTTCTTCTTTTTGACAGAGATCTGTGTCAGAGAAAGATATTGGCAGTGATTTTTGAACATATCCTTGACCCTGTTTTGGTGTTTTTTGGACTTGGAAATGGAGATGTGAACCTGTAGTGTATCCTGTTGTATCTGCTTTGGCAATAACTTGACCCTGTAAAACATCTTCTCCTTTACTTACCTTTACTGATTTGTATTTTAAGTGAAGATATAGTGCTGATGTTCCATCTTGATGATCTATGAGAACATAGTTAGCGTATGCCACACAATTTTTCTTTTTAACACACCCAATATTAGAATCATCTTTTACTGCAAGCACTCTGCCTCCTCTGCTCGCAACCACATCATCTCCATCCTTTAAATTAAAATCAAAAGCATAATAGTTATAATCATCAGCGCAGTGGGAAAAATTGCCAGAGTTTGTTTGTGGATTACAATTACCTTGAATGCAGATATATGTTTTACCTTTTGGATACGGGAGGATATATAAAGAACTATCTTCTTGAGCAAAGATAAAAGAATAAATAAAAAAAATACTTAGACCAAAAACTATTAAGATAAATATTGTTTTAAAAGGAATTTTATTTATTGTTTTGATTTTCATTTGGTTTATATTCTTTTCCACAGAGATTATAGATAAGTTTTAAAGATTCTTCAAAATCTTTATGGGTGGCTTTTATCCCAATAGAGTTAAGAAATTCTATATCTATCTTCTCACACAATGGAAGCCATTCTAAATATTCGTCCTCACAATTTTTGGTGATCTTCCACTTACCATCAACCTTTCTCATTATATAATCTATTCCTCCATCTATTTGTGGTGGTTTATTGGTTGAAATCTCGTAAATTTGCGGAGCAAAATGAATAATATTTTGTTCTTCATCTACTTCTTCTTTTTGAATTTCAATAGAATCGTAATAACCCCATTTTTTAAGAGATTTAACATAATCTCTTCCTTCTTTGGTATTAAAGTGGTCATAAATTACTTTCTTTATTTCTTTTTCATCTCCTTTGGGTAAAACTCCTTCTGGCACATTCCAACGAATATATGTTCTTATTTCCTTTTGCTGCCATAAGTAATATCCTCCTGCTGCACAACCAGCAAGAACTAAAACAACTACAACTATTGTAATAATATTTTTTTTACTCATAGGGTTTGTTTGGTTAATTTTCTAATTGATAGTAGTAATTATTTCTCTCTTTTTACTCTTTTAATTTCAAAAGCCTTTTTATAAAGTTGTAAATATTTTTTTGCCGACTCCTTCCATGAAAAATCTAATTCCATTACTCTTTTTTGTAAACCCTCCCATGTTTTTTTGTATTTAAAATTTTCCAATGCCCTCACCATTTCTTTAAAAAAACACCATCTATCATAATTTTCAAATACAAAACCATACCCTGAACCACTTGTAGGATTAAAATTTTCTACAGTGTCAGCAAGACCACCCGTCTTTCTTACAAGTGGAACTGTTCCGTATTTCATTGCTTGGAGATGGGTAACACCACATGGCTCAAAACGAGAAGGACATAAAATTATATCACTCCCAGCAAAAACTAAATGTGGCAATGTAAAATTTGGTAGAAGAAAAACTCCGATTTTTTTAGGATACCTTTCTTTCAATTCCAAAAGAGGTTTTGTATATCTTTCAGAACCACCTCCTACTAAAATAAATTGAAAACTCATCTCTTTTAAAAGATGATCAATGGTCTCCAATACAAGATCAATTCCCTTCTGTTCATCAAGCCGACTAACCATTGAAACGACAGGGATATTCTTTTTTAATGGAAGATTAAATTCTTTTTGAAGAGCTATTTTATTGTCTTTCTTTTTATAAATACTCAAAGAAGTATAATTTTTGTAAATTAATTTATCTGTTTTTGGATTCCAAAAATCATAGTCAATTCCATTTAAAATACCAAAAAGTTTCTCTTTAACTTCAAGTAAAAGTTTATCTAAGCCTTCACCATACTCTGGAGTTAATATCTCACGACTATAAGTTTCAGAAACCGTATTTATCGCATCGGAATAAATAATTCCTCTTTTCATAGCATTAATTTTAGGAAATCTTTCTGAAAAAAAAGATGGTATTTCACTTTTTCCATCATCGAAATCAAGTTCACTTACCAATCTATGATCAAATGTTCCCTGGTGATGAAGATTGTGAATAGAAAAAACAACTATCAAATTTTTAAGTTTTTGTGAATTTTGATATTTTGTTTTAAAAAAATTAACACAATAGCCAGTTTGCCAATCAAGACAATTAAGAACATCTGGTAACCAATCTGAATTTTTTTCTAAAAATTCTAAAACCCCTCTAGATAAAAGTCCAAAACGAATACTATCATCGCTATAGCCATAGATATTTGCTCTTTTTTCATAATATTCCATATTTTCCAAAAAATATACAGGAGCTTCTTTTTCATTCTGAGGCTGAAAAAATTTAACATTACAAATTAAAGATGGTGTTTTTTCATCACCGGTAGGAACCTCAAGATGTTGATAAATTGTCTTAAGATTATATTTTTTTTGAGCATCAATATTTCCATATTTGGGAATAAATATTCGTGCGTCTACACCTATTTCTCTCAAAGCTTTTGGAAGAGAATACATAACCTGACCCAAACCACCGGCCTGTGCATAAGGAGCAGCTTCTGATGAAACAAATAAAACTTTTAAATGTTTTTTAGTAGGAAAAATAACCATATTTTACATTTTCTTTTTTAAAGAAAGTTCGTATGCCTTAAGATAATTTAAAATAAATCTATCCCAATTAGCCAATGAGGCAAGTTGCCGGGCCATAATTTTATTTTCTATTCTTTCTCTTTTTGAAAATTGAGAAAAATCATATAAAATTTTGGTTAGTCTATCTATAATTTCTTGTCTATTTGAGTTTTTTCTTTTAAGAATAAAAATACCTCCATCTTGATTTTGTCGATTATCCTCGATAAATTTACCAAATCCACTTATATCAGAAGTTACAGAACATACCCCCAAAGCAGCTGTCTCCAAAGGCGTATATCCCCATGGTTCATAAAAAGATGGAAATACACCTAAATGACCTGCTATTAATGCTTCTCTGTACGTCATATTTAAAAGACCATCGTGACCAGTAAGATATATGGGATAAAGAACTACTTTAACTTTATCATCTTTATTGTTTAAAAGATTAAATTTTTTAAAAGATTGAATAATTGGATCACTTTCTTCATCAATTAAATGTGAAGTTAAAGGAGGTAGTCCCTCTTTTTTAAGTCTATAAATTTTTCTCTCTAAATTTGAAATAAATTCTCTACCAAAAATACCATTTTTATCTAAGGGTTTCTGCGTTAAAAGATAATAAAGAAAATTTTCTTCAACCTCTTGAGTGATTTCTTCGAAGTCATCTTTAATATCTAAATATATTTCTCTTGAATTGGAAAGTTCAGGACGAATACCTTTATTATTTTGGATAGGAGCCCAAAAAATAGCAATAATATTTTTACTCCCTTTTTCTTTTTTAAGAATTTTATTTAATTCTGATAAGGCTTCAATAAAAATATCAATTCCTTTATTTTGAAATTCATATCTACCAGTAAAAAAATAATAAAGTGTTTTTTTGATATTAAAAGAATAGTAGGGGAAAAAATAATAAAACAAAAATTCATTAAGGCGACTCTTTAATAAACGATGAGATATTGTGAGATCTTCAAAGTTAAGAAAACTTTCATCAGCAAGACCGTTGGGTAACACAATATCCGGCCTTCTTCCTAAAAATTTTTCACATTCCTCAGCAGTAATTTCGCTTACTGTTGTAAAAACATCAGCATTTAAAGCAATTGCTTTCTCTAAAGAATGTTTTGCAGTAATATTTAAATTAAAAACTTCTTTTTGAACATCTATATCTTTTGAATAGATATCAATTCCATTTCCTGCCAAAGTTCGACCTAAAACAGTAGAATGTGTAGTAAAAACTGTGGGAAAACCACTCGAATGAAGATAGAGCAGGGCAGAACCAGATTGCCATTCATGAAAATGTAAAATAAAATCTGGATTTTGAATTTTTTCAAAAAACTTCCCTACTGCAAATCCAAAAAGTAAAGATATATCAAAATCTTCAGGGGCTTTAAGTGAATCTACTCCAAATTTTTCCCAGAGATATTTTTTTATTTCGGAAATTTTTTCTTTAATATTTGAAAAATCAAAAAGTATAACATTAGGATTATCTTTAGTGAGCCATTCTCCAAAATGACAAAAAATTTCTTCGGTTTCAAGTTCTTTAAATATTTTTTGCAAAAAAATAGGTGGTTTTTTTTCTATAAACTCACCTTGCGCCTTTTCTTTAAAATAAGGACCAACTAAAAAATAATGGTCCCGAGATATATATTTAAGAAGAGCTGAAATTTTTGAGGTTAAAACCGTATATATCCCCCCTACTTTATTTACTACTTCAAAAGAAATTTCAAAAAGATATTTATCTTTAATTGAAAAATCAGCTTTTGAATTTAAATTTTGATTTTTATTCATAATAAAATTATATTCCATTCTAACGAATTTTAATTAAAATGTCAACAAAATTGGTAGTATAGAAGACATAAAAATATATCCGACTCAATAAAAAAGTTGCTTGCGTCTTGTTGACACTTTATTTAAAAAGGAGTAAACTAAAATTAATAAAAGGGATATTTTACTAATACATCAATAAATTTATGGAAAGAGAAATAATAGAAAAAGAAATTTTAAAAGAAGTTTTTAAAAAAAGATCAGAAGACAGCCATAAATATGATTGGGGTTATGTCCTTATTATTGGTGGATCTCAACTTTATAGTGGTTCTCCGGCTTTATCAGCGATGGCGGCAATGAGAGTAGGGATAGACTTAACATTAATTATTGCTCCAGAAAGGGCAGCAAACATTATTGCTTCTTTTTCCCCTGATTTAATTGCATATCCCCTTGAAGGAAGTGATATTGAATTAAAAAATCTTCCCACTTTAATCGCTCTTACAAATTCAGCTAAAAAGACTGCTGAAGGAAAAATTGCAGTTGTAATTGGAGGTGGCATAGGAAGAGATGAAGAAACCCAAAAAACAATAAGAGAGTATTTAAAATTTATTGATATCCCATGCGTTATTGATGCTGATGCTATTTGGGCAATAGCAAATAAAAAAGAAATTTTAAAAGAAAAAAAAGTTATACTTACTCCCCATTCCGCTGAATATTTTATCCTAACTGGAAAAAAAATAAATCAAATGAGTCAAGAAGAAAAAGAAACTGAAGTCCAGAATACTGCTAAAGATCTTAACTGTACTATTTTATTAAAGGGCAACCCTGATATTATTGCTAGCCCTAACAAATTAGCATTAAATAAAACAGGAAATCCTTATATGACTGTTGGTGGTACCGGAGATACACTCGCAGGTATCTGCGGTGCATTTTTATCTCAAGGCTTTGGTCCATTTTTAAGTGCGAGCGTTGCGGCTTTTTTAAATGGTGTTGCTGGAGATATGGCTGCTGAAAAATTTGGACCAGGACTTCTAGCCACTGATATTGTAAAAAGTATTCCAAAAGTTATTAAAAAATATAAATATATATAATAATTAATAATCTATTTGAGAATTTGCTATTTATTAAAAATTTATAACTCAATCAGAAAATTATCAAAATGCAAAAAGTTATTCCTACTATTATAGCCAGAGATTTTACTGATTTTAAAAAGAAAATTGAAATACTTTTAGAATTTACTAAATTTATTCAGTGGGATGTTATGGACGGAATATTTGTACCTAATAAAACATTTGATGATCCTAAAAAAATTAAAAATCTAAGAAAAGATATTTTTGAGGTTCATCTAATGGTCAAAAACCCAAGTCAAAATATTGAAAAATGGTTTAAAAAACCAATAAAAAGAATAATTTTTCACTTGGAAGCAGAACAAAAACCAGAAAATTTAATAAAAAAAATAAAACAAAACAAAAAAGAGGTGGGAATAGCACTAAATCCTGAAACTCCAATTTCAAAAGTAGAAAAATATCTTTCACAAATTAATCTTTGCCTTTTAATGGCTGTAAACCCTGGTTTTGGAGGACAAGAATTTAAAAAAGATACCCTTTTAAAAATCAAAAATTTAAGAAAAATTTGGCCAGATGGACAGATCGAGATAGACGGTGGTATTAATAAAAAAAATGCCCCTTTAATAATCAAAGCAGGGGCTGATATTTTAGCTATTGGAAGCGCTATTTTGAAAGCGAAAAATCCTAAAAAGAGTTTTAATTATTTTTTAAAACTCTTTTAATCAGCGACGAAAGGTAAAAGAGCCATTCTCCTTGCTATTTTTATTGCCTTCTCAACCATTCTCTGATGCTTGGCACAAAGATTTGTCTTTTTTCTTGGTTTTATTTTACCTGATTGAGAAATAAACCGTGAAAGAAGAACGGTTTCTTTAAAATCAATATATTTAATATTTCTTTGACAAAAATAACACATAAAAATAATTTACGACTTACAATTTAATAAGTTAAAAAATTTTTTTAATAATTTAATTCTTTAATTGCCTTTATAGTGGTATATCATCTAAATTAATCTCCTCCTCTTCTTCATCGTCTTTACTTTTTTGACTATCACTATCACTACTATTCTCTTCAACTATAGGAACTTCTTCTTCTCCACTAATTTCTTTACTTTGTTCTTCTACAACTCCTCTCTCGCCAGATGTTTGAATTGATTTGGGTCCCAGTTGTAATCTTTCAGTAATTATTTCTGTCCTGTATTTTTTTGTACCACTTGGATCATCCCAACTTCTTGTTTGAAGTCGCCCCTCAATTAAAATTAAACTTCCTTTTTGTACATATTGTTGAATTATTTCAGCATTTCTTCCAAAAGCAACTACATTGTGAAATTCAGCCTGCTCTCTTCTCTCTCCAGTTTGATCATTATATATTCTATTTGTTGCCACGCCAAAATTTGCCACTAATCTTCCGTCAGGTAATTGTCTTATTTGAGGATCTTGGGTAACATTTCCCAGTATAAAAACTTTATTAAGATTCATATTATTTTAATATTTCTTCTAATTTTTTATCAATGTCTTCCAATTTGGCCTTTTCCTTTTTAGGTTTAGATGTTAGTTTTGTAGTAAATTTAGTTGGGTCAATTGGCTTTTTTTGCTCTATTGTCTCTATATCTTTCTTAAAAAATTCTCTTTTTATTATAATATTCCTTAAAATATTTTCCTCCTTTCGTACAAAATCCTTAATATTATGAATTTTATCTTTTGAAATTGAAAAAATAATGGTGGCAAGAAAACCATCTTTATTTTTCTTTACGGGATATACAAAACTTCTTTTCTCAATATTTTTATCTTTGATTTCTCCGCCTTCTTTTTTAATCTCTTCTAAAACTCTTTGAAATACTTCCTCTTTTTTATCTTCTGCAAGTGACGGCATTAAAAATGTTAATTCGTATATCATATTAAAATTATTATATATTCTTTAACACGTTTTTTACTAATAAAAAACTTTTTTTACTTTTTATTAATAGAATAGATATTATAACAAAATTATTTTAAAATACAAGAAGTATTATATGTGATAAATTTTACTAAAATGCACACTCAAAAAGTAAGTAATATTTATTTTTTATCTTTTAATTTTTTAGTGCCCTTTAAAACCTGAAAATCTTTTCTCAAAATTTTTTTCATATTTACATTATAAAGAGCAACTGCCGGATGATAAAATGGAATAATTTTAATTTTTTCAAAAGTATCTTGACTCTCAAAAACTTTTCCGTGAATTTTAGAAATTCCCTTCAATTTATCTTTTAAATTATATTTTTCAAAAATATATTTTGTAGAAAAATTTCCCAAACTGCAAATTACTTTGGGTTTAATAATTTCAATCTGCCTTTGCAAGTAATGGCCACAGGTATTAATTTCTTTTTGATTTGGATTTCGATTGCTAGGCGGTTTGTCTTTTAAAATATTTGTAATATAAATATCTTTCCTTTTTATATTAACTGAATCTAAAAGATAATCTAAAACTTTTCCTGCTTTGCCACAAAAAGGATGACCAGTTTTTGCTTCGTTTGCTCCGGGTGCTTCTCCAATAAATATAATTTTTGCCCTATAGTTTCCTTCTCCAACCACTGGAAAAATTTTTAATTTCTTCCTTTCCTTATAAAGAGGGCATTTCTTGCATTTAAAAATTTCATCTTGAACTTTTTTAAGAGAATCGTTATTTTTTTGAAAACCACGCATAGAGAATTTAAACACTTACTTCCTTTATCTTCAATAAATTCTTTAAATAACGCAAAATAAACTCATAAGACCCAAAGAAAAGAAAAACGTAAAACAAATCACCAAGAACTGTGTTTCTAAAAAATGGCAAAGCCATAATAAAACACTGAACAAGTCCTACAGAATTATGAGGATACCAAGGAGTAAAAGCCCAAACAGCTAAATTGGTTATTACAAAAAAAATTACTGAAGATAAAAGAGAAATAAAAATTGTATTTTTAAATGTCTTGCGACGCTGAAGCCACCTGCCTAAAAAAACAGAAATTAAAAAGCAAATATAAACAGAAATCATTACTGGCAATTCGTAAAAACCTAAAAAAATATCAGATAAAAAAAGAATAGTAACTGGCAGAAGCAGAGAAATCTTACTTGCTAAATAGACACCTGAGAAAATACTAATTGCCGCTATCGGAGAAAAATTTGGAGGATGGGGAAGGAAACGAAAAACTATCCCTAAAATAATAAAGCAAATCGCTATTATATAATCTAAAATTTTATTTTTTTGAAAATTATTTACTTTTAAATTGAGAGAGAGCATATATTTTATAATTTTTAAAACGACGACTCTTCGAATTTAAACTCTACAGTGTCCCCTGGCTTTACTTTTGCTTCTGAAACTCCTACAGGAGACAATTCTCCATTAATATAGAACATCCAATACTTTCCATCATCACCATTTTTCTTGTCACCAATTGACTCAATCATTACTCCAAAATCTGAATCTTTTTTAACAACATTTATTCCTTGCGCTTGAGTAAATTCTAAAAGTAAATCTAAAACACTAACGCCATCATTTCCTACCCCTTGTCTGGTAAATTCAATAATACCTCCCTCCCCATAATTAATTACTAAATTAACAGAGTTTGTTTGAAATTCTAATGCTGGACTTGTAGTTTCGACTTTTTGAAGCGACCCTGAAGATTCCTCTTGAGTACTGTCTAACCATAGAATTCCGCCACAAATTAATAAAATGATTAAAACAGCAATTAAAATTTTATTTGTCTTTGTCATAAATATGCTAAAATCCTGCCCTCGGGCAGGATAAAAATTAATTGACCTTTCCCTTTGCTCGAAGGGTTAATAATAAAATTAAAAGCGGTATCCTGGCTTCTCTAATATTTAAATCAGAGTCACAGTTGCGGCACAGCCCCGGTTTTTCACCGGTGTTCCCCGCTAATTACTTGCGAAGATACTCAAGTTTAAATTAATTAAATTAATTTGTCAAGAGTTAAAACAATGTTTTTTCTTTAGAAAAATTATTTTCAAAAAATATTTTTTTAATTCTGGGAATTAAACTATAAAAATTCAACTTTGTTAAAATTTCTTCTATTTGTTGATAGGTATTTAAATCTTTTTTAAAAAGACATTTTTTAAGATTAAATTCAATTGGAACGTCATCTCTAACCTCTACTAAATCTTTACCAAAATAAACATTTTCCCGTTGAGAAATCAATTTTTCTTGAATTTTTTTAGTTTTTGTAGGAGTATCTAAAAAAAATGAACCATTTTCTATTGCTTTATAAATATCATCTAATGTTTTATATTTTTTAAGAAGCTTTATTGCTGTTTTTTCGCCAATACCTTTAACCCCAGGAATATTATCTGATGGATCACCTCGAAGAGTTTTAAAATCAACAATTTGCCCTGGTGTTAACCCAAAACGATTTTCAACTTCTTTTGGTGTATAAAAAATTGTATCTTTGATTCCCTTTTTTAAAGTATAAATTTTAACATTCTCAGAAACAAGTTGAAGAGTATCAAGATCGCCTGTAAGAATATAAATTTGTATAGTATCTTTAATTTGATTATTAATCTTTTTAACCAACGTGGCAATAATATCATCCGCCTCAAAGCCTTCTTTCTCAAAAATTGGAATACCAAAAGATAAAAGAACCTCTTTTATTTTTGGAATCTGCTTATAAAATTCTTCAGGCGGCTTTTTCCTTTTTGCCTTATATTCTTTAAAATTTATATGACGAAAAGTTGGACCAGCAACATCAAAAGCAGCAGCTATAAAGTCTGGATTCACTTCGTTTATTGCCTTTATCAAAACAGATACAAAACCATAAACAGCATTTAAAAGTTCTCCATTTTGATTTTGAAGAGGAGGAAGCGCATGATAAGATCTATGTAAAAGAGCATTAGAATCAATGATAAGAAAATTCATATTTATTAAATTTTTGTTAAAATTTTTGGTCCATTTTTTGTAATTGCTATAGTATGCTCAAAATGAGAAGACATACTTCCATCAGCAGTTCTAAATGCAAACTCCCCTTTTATTTGTTTTATTTTTGATGTTCCAACAGCTGCCATTGGTTCGATACAAATAGTCATACCTTCTTCTAATTTTATACCATGGTATCTCTTCCCAAAATTCAAAACTTGAGGATCTTCATGAAGTCTTCTCCCAATCCCATGACCACAAAGATCCTTAATAACATAAAAACCTCGAGCAGTTATATATCTTTCGATAATATTACCAACATCGCCAAGAGTATTTCCAACTTTTGCTTTTTTAATAGCAAGTTTTAAGACTTTTTTTGTTGTCTTGATTAATCTCAAAGATTCAGCTTCAACTTCTCCTACCGGAATTGTTATTGCCATGTCAGAATGAAACCCTTTATAAATTATACCGAAATCAAGGGAGACAATATCTCCATTTTTTATTACTCTTTCAGAAGGCAGCCCATGTACAATTTCATCATTTATAGATACACAAAGAACACTTGGAAAACCATCCTCTCCCAAAAAAGACGGTTTTACTTGATTTTTTTTTATTAAACTTTTAGCAAGAATCTCAAGCTGTATTGTTTTTATACCAACTTTTGTTTCATCTTTTAACTTTGCCATAATTTCGGCTAAAATTTTTCCACCCTCTCTCATAATAGTAATTTCTCTATTGTTTTTTAAATAAATCATAAAAAAATAAAAATTGTTTGCCTTTAATGAAAAATTGTTATTGTTTCTTAATTAAGATTTTATAAATATGGTAAGATAGACCGATCTTTCCAGCGGGGAAAATTGTAAATCGAAAATTTATTAGTACCCTATCTCTCTTTGATATTCTATTGCTTCTGAAATATAATTTGGTTTAATTATTTCTTCCTTTTCTAAATCAGCAATAGTTCTTGCAATTTTCAAAATCTTATGGTATGCACGAGCAGATAAATAAAGCTTTTTCATTGCCTCTCTTAAAAGATTTTTAGAAATATTATCAATTAAACAAAATTCTTCAATTTCTTTAACACCCATTTCACTATTCGAAAAAATACCTCTGTTTTTAAAACGATCATTTTGAATTTGGCGGGCTTCTTCTACTCTTTCTCTAACTTTAGATGACTCTTCTGCTACTTTTTTTTCTTGAAGTTTATCAAAACTAACTCGCGGAACATTAATTTTAATATCAATTCTATCCATTATAGGACCCGAAAGTTTTCTTTGATATTTTGCAATTTGAGATGGAGTACATCGACATTCCCTCTCTGGATCATTAAAATATCCACATGGGCAAGGGTTAGAAGCAGCAACTAAAGTAAATCTTGCTGGAAATGTTGCTTTTCCTTGCGCCCTGGCGATTGTAATTTTCCCTTCCTCCATTGGTTGACGCAACGCCTCTAAAACATCGCGATGAAATTCAGGAAGTTCATCTAAAAATAAAATACCTCGATGACTTAAACTTATTTCACCTACAGTCAAATTTGATCCACCTCCAATTAAAGACACTGCTGATGCAGAATGATGAGGTGTTCTAAATGGTCTTTTTATTATCAAGGGATACTCGGGAGATAAAAGACCGGCTATACTATAAATCTTTGTTACTTCAAGTATTTCTTCTCTTGTCATTGATGGTAATATTGAAATCAACGCCTTTGCCAATAAACTCTTACCAGTACCTGGTGGACCAAACATAAAAATATTATGTCCTCCTGCTGCCGCAACTTCCATAGCTCTTTTTTGAATTTCCTGTCCAGCAATATAAGCAAAATCAACATCAAAAGAAAAATCGCCATCTTGAATATTATCAAACATTCCATCTCCTACTTCTACTCCTTTATTATTTTCTAATTTAAATATAAGCTCTTCAACGTTATCTGCGCTAATAAATTTAAGTCCCTTAACTATATTTGCTTCTTTTTGATTTGCTTTCGGTAAAATTAAAATCTTATTAAGTTTTTGGGCTAAAATAGCAATTGGCAGTACCCCATTAAACTTTCTTAAATTACCTGACAAAGAAAGTTCACCTACTAAAATTTTATCTGAAAAATCAATATTTTTTATTTGAGAAGTGCTAATTAAAAAACCAACGGCTATAGGAAGATCATATCCAGAACCTTGTTTTTTAATATCAGCTGGAGCTAAATTAACTGTAATTTTTTTAGGGAAATTTGAAGGTGGTTTAAAATCGCTATTTTTCAAAGCCGCGTTAATTCTTTCCCTAGATTCTTCAACAGCCTTATCTCCCAGTCCAACAATTGAAAATGATGGCAGTCCTGGACTCGCATCTACCTCAACTTCTATTAAAAATGGATCCAACCCCATTATAGCCGAAGAAAAAATTTTAACAGCCATATAATCAATAATTATTATTTATTTAATTTTAACGCACACTTTGTACAATATTTTGTTTCTGGAATAATATTTAATCTTTCGATAGAAATTTCGCTTCCACATTTTTCGCAAGTTCCATATCTGCCTCTTTTAATTTTCTCTAATGCCCTTTTAATATCCAACAATTTAAAATCAAGACGATTTTCAATTACCAAATTTTGACTATATTCTTCAACTTCATCAACGCTTTCATCTAGTGATGGAGTGTGTTCACCAAAATCAGGAAATTTAGTTTTCCATTCTCCAGGAGTTATATCTTCTTTTTTAGCAATTTCTTTAAGCATTTTTTCTAATTCTTTTTTATTTTCTTCTAATTTTTGTTTAAATTTTTCTATTTCTTTTTGTTGCATATAATATTAATTTATTTTTTAAAAAACCTTTATTATTTTTTATTTTCTAATTTTTTAATTTTGTTTTTTTTTATTTTTAATCTTCCCCATTTGAAAATAGAATCGCCCGATTCTAAAAGTCCATTTTTTGCACCAAATTTCTCAATACAAGAGGTTGCATTTGCAGAACCATATTGAATAGCGTATTCAATTCTATCTAGTCCAGTTTTTTGCTTAATTTTTTTAGACCATTGAATAAAACCAGTTAAAAAACCACTACCAAAAGCATCTCCTGCGCCAGTTCTATCAATCAACTTTTTCTCTTTTAATACTCCTGAACTATAAAGATATTTTCCATCAGAAACCACAACACCAAATGGTCCCTTTGTCATTATCGCTATACCCTCAACCCACTCATCTAAAATGGAAAATATTTCTTTTTCTTTTGTCATATGGACCCCTGTAACCTTGGCTGCTTCTTCTTGGTTTAAAATAAGAATATCAACTTTGGAAAATAATTTCTTTATTTTTTCTCTTGGTAGTGAAAGCTGTGTTGAACCTGGATTTAAAAAAACTTTTATATTATTTTTTTGGGCAAAATTTACAATCGGCTCAAAAACTTTTACTAAATTCCCAGATAGAGGGGCTAAATAAAACCATTTTGATTTTAATTTTGTCCAAGGGATATCATTTTTATTTAACCTTTCTGAAGCATCTCTGTAAACCAATATAGTTCTTTCCTTACGAGGAATCGACAAAATAACTGAAAGATTTGTATGATATTTTGGTGAAAACATTAAGAACTTATTAGAAATTTTAAAATCTCGAAGTTCGTCTTTAATAATCCTACCAATAAAATCATCGCCGAGCATACCGCAATAAGCAACTTTAAAATTTTGAAGAGCAAATGTTGCAGCGCTATTCGTGCCACCTCCACCTGTTGCAAAATCAATTTCATCAATTGGAATTTTAGAACCCAAAGAAACAGCTAATCCTTTTTGCGTAATAAATTTTTTTGTCTCAACAATTTTAAAATCTTTACTTTTTAAAAAAATATCCAACGTAGCAGATCCAAAAGTTATAATATCATAAAACATAAATTATTAGTTTGAATTATTAGTTAGTCGCCAGTCGGTTTAGTATCTCTTTTTCTTTTTTTTGCATTTCTTTTGTAGATTTTGTGTCTTTATGATCATATCCTAAAAGATGTAAAACCCCATGAATAAAATAATAACACAAAAGATAATTAAAATCTTTATTTAATTTTTTTGATTGTTTCTTTATATAAGATGGGCACAAAATAATCTGTCCTAAAAAATTTTCGTTATTTGGATGATCTATAAATTCCAAAAATGATTTTCTATTTTCTCTATCTCTAAAAGATAAAACTGTAGTTACCTTATTTATACCTCTATAAAATTTATTAAGTGTTTTAATTCTATCTTTTCCTACAAGAGCAACGTCAATACTTAAAGGTTTATTAATACCTTCTGTTTTTTTTATAATCTCTAAAACATAGGAAAAAATCTGGGAATTAAAATTTTTATTTTGAGTTAAATTTGTAACCCAGATATTATCTTTATCCATAAAAATTAAATATTTTTACCTATTTTTTTAAAATTCATAATCTCTTGAGATCTTTTCTTTCTAAGTAGTGCCTTCTCTTTTTTTTCCCTTTTGTTGAGAGGTTTTGTATAAAATAATTTTTTTCTTGCCTCAAGTATAATGCCACTTCTTGTAACTTGGGAAATAAATCGATGAATTACACTACTTGAAGGTTCTCCTTTTTTTCTTTTAATTTCTACCATATTTTTATTATTTTAATTTTTATAAAAATTAAAAATATAATTATAAAAAAATCAAAATATCGTTAGTTATTTTTGATTAACTAAAAACAAGCCAAGTAGTAAAAACTTTGTTTCTCTACAGGCAAACTCCTGACCTTTACCCTGTAATAAATTTGGGGTATGGGCGGCGAAGGAATCGAACCTTCCACCTCTGCTTTATCAGAGCAGCGTTCTAACCGATGAACTAGCCGCCCATTTTTATTTTTCTACCCTACACTAATATATTTTAAATTAATTATAATTATAAAAAAAGTTTTAAAATAAATCAAATCCCCTCTAATTTTAGAGGGGACTCAACAACTAATTCCGAGGCTTGATAGTCCAAAGAATATTGATTTTTTAAAAGAGAAATCAATAAAACTCTATAGAGAGATTAAAATCATTTAATCTCTATCGACCAATTTTTGTTTTTTTATATGTTCCATCCACAGCTTCCGCTACGGATGCCTTGTTACGACTTCGCCCCTCTCACCGAGCTCAGCTTAGGCCCACTCAAGGTGGGACTTCAACTGCTCCCGGCTCGCTTGGCGTGACGGGCGGTGAGTACAAAGTTCAGGGACGTATTCACCGCGGCGTGCTGATCCGCGATTACTAGCGATTCCAGCTTCATGAGGACGAATTTCAGCCCTCAATCCGAACTGGGGATAGTTTTGATGGGATTAGCTTCGGCTTACGCTTTGGCAACCCATTGTACTATCCATTGTACCACGTGTGCAGCCCAGGGCATAAGGGCCATGCTGATTTGGCGTCATCCTCACCTTCCTCCTTGATAAAACAAGGCAGTCTCCTGTGACACTTAAAACACAGGATGAGGGTTGCGCTCGTTGCCCCACTTAAGGGTACACCTCAAGGCACGAGCTGACGACAACCATGCAGCACCTGTACTAGGATCCGAATTGACGGTCCTCTTTGATTTCTCAAAGAGTACATCCTAGCATGTCAAGCCCTGGTAAGGTTTTTCGCTTGTCATCGAATTAAGCCACGTGGCCCACCGCTTGTGTAAACTCCCGTCTATTCTTTTGAGTTTTAGCCTTGCGACCGTACTTCCCAGGCGGCTGACTTAACGCGTTAGCTTCACCACTTGGAGGGTCGACACTCCAAATGGTCAGTCAGCATCGTTTACAGCGTGGAATACCGGGGTATCTAATCCCGTTCTCTCCCCACGCTTTCGTCTCTCAGCGTCAGGTATATTGTAGTTGAATGCCTTCGCTATGAGTGTTCCTCACGATATCAACGGATTTCACCCCTACACCGTGAGTTCCATCAACCTCCAATATCCTCTAGCTTTACAGTTTTTTCCGCAGCCCTTTGGTTGAGCCAAAGGTTTTAACAGAAAACTTATAAGGCCACCTACAGACGCTTTACGCCCAGTAATTCCGGGTAACGTTTGGGGTACTCGTCTTACCGCTCCTGCTGGCACGAGTTTAGGAACCCCTTATTCCTGAAGTACCCTCATTCTTGCAAAAACAAGAATTGTTCCTTCAGAAAAGCGGTTTACAACCCGCAGGCCTTCTTCCCGCACGCGGCGTCGCTCCGTCAGGCTTTCGCCCATTGCGGAAGATTCTCGACTGCTGCCTCCCGTAGGAGTGGGACCCGTGTCTCAGTGTCCCTGTTGGGGGCCATGCTCTCACACCCCCTACCCGTCATTGGCTTGGTAGGCTATTACTCTACCAACTACCTGATAGGACACAGGCCAATCCCATTCCGGAAACTCTTTCGAGTAACCTTTACCCTTCAAACTTACGTTCTCAGGGACCATCGACTATTAGCCCTTCTTTCAAAGGGTTATGGTCGTGAATGGGGTATGTACCTATGTGTTACTAACCCGTTTGCCACTACCAATTGCAAGCAATTGGCCGTTCGACTTGCATGTCTTATCCACGCCGCCAACGTTCACCCTGAGCCAAGATCAAACTCTCAGCTCAAATTGGACTATCAAACCTTCGAATTAATTGTAGAGAACTAATCCAATAAATTGTCTATTTTCTTATCTTAATGAAACATAAACACTCTCGGTTCGCATTACGAATCTTTTCTAAGGAGTAGTATAATAAATTTTTTAAAACTTGTCAAGATTTGTTTTTCATTTGTCGTCTTCGCCATTGTTCGATTTTTTTATGATCTCCAGAAATAAGGGTCTTTGGTACACTCCATTTAATATTTGGTTGTGGATTAAAAACTGCTGGTCTTGTATAAACTGGATAAGCACCCTTTATTTGTAAATTATTTTGTAAATCTTTAAATCTTTTTTCTTCTATTGACTCTATATTACCCAACACACCTGGTATTAATCTTGAAACTGCCTCAATAATAACCAGTGCCGGAAGTTCTCCCCCGGATAAAATATAATCACCAATAGAAATTTCTTCATCAACTATATATTTTGCCACTCTTTCATCAACACCTTCATAGCGACCACAAATTAAAATAAGATCACTAAGTTTACTAAATTTATAAGCCATTTTTTGATTAAATTTTTTTCCTTTAGCAGAAAGTAAAATAGTTTTTGTTTTTTTGGTTTGTTTTTTAGATTTTATTTGCTCTATGGCTTTATAAATAGGTTCAACTTTTAAAACCATACCAGGTCCTCCACCGAATGGTTTATCATCAACAGTTTTATGTTTATCTGAAGTAAAATCTCTAAGATTTAAAATATTAATTTTAATTAAATTATTTTTTTGTGCCCGTGATAAAATCCCTTCTTTTAAATAAGAATCAAAAATATGAGGGAAAATAGTAATAATGTGAAAAGTCATAAAAATTTCTACGAAGCACAAATTTTTTAAATTTATTAGGTTGTATTAAAAAAATTAAAAAATTAAAGGATTAAATAATTAAATAATTGAATATCTCGAACGATTTGAAGATTTTAGGTTTTGGTTTGTGATTTTGGGTTTTGACATTTGAATTTTGAGTTATAATCAATTCGTTAATTCGTTACTTTAATTGACCCAATTTATAATTTACATACCGCAGCGAGCAAAGCGAGCGAGGACATTAGCGAAGCGTCTGTCAGCGCAGCGAGCAAAGCGAGCGAGGACATTAGCGAAGCGTCTGTCAGCGCAGCGAGCAAAGCGAGCGAGGACATTAGCGAAGCGTCGTTGTAATTTGTATATTTGTAATTTGTAGTAAAATAAAAAAACCGCGCTATATATAAATCATAGCACGGCTTATAATCTTTGTAAAGAAAACCTAATTTAGATTTCGAGGTTTTTCAAATCGCTACTCGATTCTGAAGCACCTCTTCGTCTTCCACCTTCTGGTTCTTCAATTTTCAAATTAACCCTGGCGTGATTTTTAAGCCCAACTATTCTCACTAATGTTCTTATTGCTCGAGCAGTTGAACCCTGTCTTCCAATAATCTGACCCATATCATCAGGATTTACTTTCAAGGAAAGTAAAACTCCCATTTCATCAACTTTTCTTTCTACTTTTACATCTTCAGGGTGATTAACAAGTCCCTTTATAAGGTTTTCGAGGAATTCTTGATCAGCGTATTTTTCTCCCATACTTGTCTTTTCTTTAATTGCACAGA
This sequence comes from Minisyncoccota bacterium, assembly GCA_028697615.1. Lineage (GTDB taxonomy): Bacteria > Patescibacteriota > Minisyncoccia > Minisyncoccales > JAQVET01. Next base: position 451 of record JAQVET010000002.1, on the reverse strand, counting down.
TGAACAATGAAAATTATTTAACAAAATTTTCATTGTTCATTCCAGCAGTTTATAAATTAATTCTTACTTTTGTTTCGACCTTTTTACTTCCGTTAAGGAAAAACAATATTATCTTAATATATAATATAGCAAATAATCTTATACTTGTCAATTTTTTAAAAATCTAAATTTAACGCTACGAAGGTGCCAAAATTTAATAAGTCTAATAACTTAAATTTAAATGATGGTTTTATAATTGTAGTGATTCTTTAATACTTTAATTCTTTAATTCGTTAATTTTTTAATTGATACTATCCCCTCGTAAGTTGTTTTTTATTTTTATCCCAAAACTCTTGAAAAAAGCATACAAGAATTCCAATAAAAATACCCACAACTAAAGCAATAATAATATAGATAATTATTGCTTTAATATCAATTGATGATTTTACTGATGGCGCTACTGGTTCTTTAA
>JAQVET010000041.1 GCA_028697615.1 Minisyncoccota bacterium | reverse complement strand
AGACTTAGGCGAAGATTGGTTTTGTTCAGAAAAAGAAGCTGAAAAAGCTGGCTTTACCAAATCCAAAAATTGCTATGGTAAAATATACGTTCCTATTTAACCCCCGGAGTTAAATAGCTTCAAACCTTGGGAAAAATATATGATTTTGAACTTGCCTCTCCGGCGCGGACGCCAAAACCACCTGGCCAGGTAGCTGAAAAACCCAGCGGGTGGTAAAATAATAGCAGTGAAATATAAGAAAATAAAAAAGCAAAAGAGCTTAAAAGCCTTGAGATTAGCGTTGATGATTTTATCAAATAAAATATGGCAATAATCATTTCAAAAAAAGGCAAGAGTGCCCAAAAAGTAGAAAAATCTGACTTTAAGGAGGGTTATCTACAGAAGTATATTTACGATAATCCGGAAAGTATTCCCCTTTACGATATAAAAGAGGATATTCATCTTTTGGTTTTAGCAAGAGAATTCTCCACAAATAGCGGACCAATTGACGCGTTGGGAATAGACAAAGAGGGTGAAATTTATATCGTCGAAACAAAGCTTTATCAAAACCCAGATAAAAGATTAGTAGTGGCTCAAGTTTTAGATTACGGGGCTTCCCTTTGGCGTTTTTACAACAACTTTGATGATTTTATTAGAGTTATTGATAGCGAAGTAAATAATAAATTCGGCGTGAGTTTCAATCAAAGAGTTAAAGATTTTTTCAATATAGAGGATGAAGAGGTTTCGGCTTTAATCGAAAACTTGAAAAAGAATCTTAACGAAGGTAATTTTAAGTTTGTTATTTTGATGAATAAATTACATAGCCCATTAAAGGATTTGATTATTTTTATCAATGAGAATAGTCGGTTTGATATTTTTGCCGTGGAAATGGAATATTACAAACATGAAGATTACGAAATAATGATTCCTAAATTATTCGGAGCAGAGGTTAAAAAAGACATCGGCATTTCGTCATCTAGTATGAGAAAAAAGTGGGAAGAAAAAAGTTTTTTTGAAGACGCCACCAAAAAATTGAAAGAGCAAGAGCTAAACGCAGTAAAGCAACTATATGAATTTTCAAAAAAATACGCCGAAAATATAAGTTGGGGTACCGGCGCTACGTTCGCATCTTTCAGCCCAAAATTTTCAAAGATTAGCAATACCAAGTCGCTTTATACGGTACGAAGCAATGGGCAATTATGCTTAAACTTCGGTTGGCTTAATGACAACGAAACTGCTATCAATTATAGAGATAATTTCAAGAAAAAACTGGAGAGCAAAAAAATATTTAAGATACCAGACAATTACAAAACCCATTACCCCGTATATCAAACAAACATCTGGTGCAAAAAGGTAGACAATTTTATAGAAGTGGTTAGAAGCTTGATAGACGAGTAGGAAAAATGACAAAACCTCGTGCGCTATTTATGAGCAACCATCCGGAAGCCCACACACGAGGATTTACTTGTCAACCATAATAATAGCAAAAACCGATTGATAATTGTCAAGAAAAGCGCTTTTACTGCGAATAACTAATAATCGTTAATTATCTGCCTTTGACACAAAAATCCCGAGGTTTGAAGCTATTTAACCCCGGGAGTTTGAAGCTATTTGCAGAAGGGATTAAAAGCCTTGAGATTAACATTGAGAGGTTGTTAAATAAGGATATGGCTAAATCATTTACTATTCACGACTTGCCGGAAGATGAACGACCACGCGAACGATTGGTTCAATTCGGAGAGCAAGCACTCTCGGCTCAAGAATTATTACAGCTTATTTTAGGCCAAGGCGTTGCCGGCGAATCGGTAGCGGTTACGGCCCAAAAACTATTAAGCCGCTTTGGAAGTTTACAACAGCTATCAGAAGCAAGTATTGAAGAATTATCTTCAATTAAAGGAATTGGTTTGGCAAAAGCCGCGCAAATTAAAGCCGCATTTGAAATTGGCCGTCGGCTTTCTACTCAAGCCCCGGTTTACAAAAGCAAAGAGCTTACTGATCCAGAAAAAGTATATCGGTTGATAAAAAGCAAACTTAAAGATTATCACAAAGAACATTTTTACATCATCGCCCTTAATAGCAGAAATTATTCAATCGCGGAAGTTTCGGTTGGCAGTCTTAATGCGAGCATTGTTCACCCGCGCGAAGTATTTGCAGAAGCAATAAAAAATAAGGCCGCTTCGGTTGTATTTGCTCATAACCACCCATCAGGCGATCCCGAACCATCAGAAGACGATTTATTATTAACCAAAAAATTAGTAGAGTCAGGCAAAATTTTGGGAATTGAAGTAGATGACCATATAATTGTGGCAAAAGATAAATTCTTTAGCTTCAAAAAACACAAATTGCTATGAGAAACATTAACGAAAAATTTGTCGTAGAAAGAGTAAAAAAACATCTTTCTTCGAGATGGAGTGTAGTTAGCGAGAAAGATCTACACGAAAAAGGTTGTGATCTTGTTTTGAAAGATGAATTAAATAAACACAAAGCTAGAAGATTCTTAATAGAGTGCAAAGGAAAATCTTATTCTAAATCGTCTAGGGCAGTAAATGAAACAATTTGGCTTTATGCATTAGGTCAGTTAATTACACGAATGAAAGTTATCGCCAATCATGCTTATAAATATGGTTTGGGTTTACCAAAGGTAAGCGCTGATAAAGCATTGCGTCGAATTCCGTGGCAAGCAGCAAGGCATTTATGTTTGTATATTTTTTCGGTAGATGATTTGGGTAAAGTCACAGAATACTCCCCTAAAGATTTTAAAAAATTACAAAATGGCAAAAGATAATAAAAAACTAGAAATCGAAAAATTGAAAGCCGAAATTGAGCGGTTGAAAAAGGAGTTGAAAAAAAAGAAGAAATACGGACTTGTTTGGGAAGAAAAACCAGAAGAAGTAGTTGAGATGTGTAAAGAAAAATTACCGGTGCTAAAAGAAGTAAAAAACAAAGAAATAATCACCGATAAAGATAAGCCGGTAAATTTATTGATTGAGGGCGATAATTATCACGCCCTTTCGGTTTTGAATTACACCCACGCAAAAAAAGTTGATGTGATTTATATCGATCCGCCGTATAACACAGGTAACAAAGATTTTATTTTCAACGACCACTATGTAGATAAAGAAGACGCCTACCGCCACTCAAAATGGCTGGCGTTTATGGAGAAAAGATTGAAGTTGGCAAAGAATTTATTATCCCAAAATGGCACATTAATTTGTTCCATCGGTGAAGATGAACTAGGAACTTTAATTTTACTATTGCAAAGTATTTATAAATTTGTTAGCGAACCTCTTATTTGGTTATCTAAGTCTATTTTAAATCAAAATAAAATTAGTAAAACTTCTGCTATTAGTCATGAATACATTATTATTGCTTCTAATAAGGAGGTGGAATCAAAAAAAGAAAAGTTAGATTTAACAAAAAACATAAGTTATTTAACTAATGAAGAAAAAGACAAAATAAATAATTATCCATTATCTATAATTTTAAAAAATAAATTAGAGTCTTACCCAGTGAAGGATATTAATGGTAAAAAAATTGTTTTAATACCACCTAAAGATTTTGTTATAAAAAATGGATATGATAAAAATTCTTTTTGTGGGCATAGATTTCAAAAAAGAACCTTCCAAAAAGGACACGGATCAGAAAGATATATAAAGATTTATAAGAAAATTACACCATCTGATAATTATTTGGGGGTTATATTAGATGTTAAAGACAAAAATAATTTAGGAGTTAAATTTGTTATAAATAATAGCTATTTTCAGAGTATTAGTAATGAGCCAATTTTAAAAATGCCATCTTTTTTAGGTCTATACCAGGGCGGTTATCCCGGTTTCTCTACTGCAAAACCAGAGGCTTTAATTAGGAGATTAATAAATAATTATTCTTTTAAAAATGCTATTGTTCTAGATTTTTTTGCTGGTTCTGGGACTACGGGTGAAGCGGTTTTAGGAATGAATAAAGACGATGGTGGCAATAGAAGTTTTATCCTTTGTACAAATAATGAAAATAAAGTTGCCACTAAATATTGCTATCCTCGTATAAAGAACGCCATTTCTGGCTATAAAAGTAGACCTTCATTAGGCGGAAACTTAAAATATTTCAGAACAGACTTTGTTGATTACGATGAGCCGACTGATAGAAACAAAATAAAACTTACTAAACAAGCGACCGAAATGCTTTGTGTTAAGGAAGGAACTTTCGAAGAGGTTTTAGACCAAAAGGATTTTAAAGTTTTCAAAAACGCCAACCATTATACTGGCATAATTTTTGACCAAGTGGCAATTCCGGCTTTCAAAAAAGCTATCAAAGATATAAAAGGAAAATTCAGCGTCTATGTTTTTTCTTTGAGCGACGAAACTTTTGACGATGAATTTAAAGACATAAAACAAAAGGTCCAATTATCACCCATACCCGAAGCAATTTTGCGGGTGTATAGAAGAATTTTTAAGTAAAGATTATGAAGATAACAGAAATCCATATAAAAAACTATAAGAGTATAAAAGAATTAAGGTTTAAGCCCAATACTGGCTTAAATGCTTTTATTGGTGAAAACAATGTTGGCAAAAGCAATATTTTAGATGCAATAAACTTGTTGCTTGGCCCAGCTTATCCAACTTTTAATTCCATTAAAAGATCTGACCATTATTTAGGAAATGAAAATAATAAAATTTGTATAAAACTAGAGTTTGACACTGGGGAATATTTAGAGCTATCGGAGTCATGGGAAGATAATTATGGGCGGGTTAAATCTGGTCTTAATCTTAATGGTGGTTATTGTAATAATGAAAAAAGAGAGCAATTTTGTTGTGCATACATAGGTAACGAAAGAACAATCGTTGATTATTTGCCGTCAGATAAATGGAGTCTTTTAGGTAGATTATTACAGGATATAAATAAAAAATTTCTTGAAGAAAAAATTCAAGATGGCGACAAAGTAATAAAAAAATCCGAAAAGCTAAAAGAAGAATTAGATAGAATAAGGGATGACCTTTTATTTTCAGTAAAGGACACGGAAGGTAGAAAAATAATGAGTGATTTTATAAACATAATAAAGAAAGAAAGTGCAGAACAGCTAAATAGAGGTGTTGATGATTTTGAAGTAAGTTTAGATATGTATGACCCTTGGAATTTTTACAAGACTTTACAAATAATAGTTAATGAAAAAGATATTGACCTTAAATTTCAAGCATCTCAATTAGGAATGGGAGCGCAGGCATCTATAACAGTGGCAATTCTGAAGGCTTATTCAGAAATTAAATTAGGTGGCGAAAACCCAATCTTTATTGATGAACCAGAATTATTTTTACACCCACAAGCACAAAGAAATTTTTATAAAATTTTAAGAAGGTTAGCAAAAGATAAAAATATTCAAATATTTTATACAACACATTCGCCATATTTTTTATCACTAGAGTATTTTGATGAGATATTTTTAGTACGCAAAACAAAAGAAAGGAGCACTTATATAAGAAATGCCGACGCGGAAGAATTTTTGAACGATTGGGCAATAAGATATAGTAAAAACATTTCTAACGGTGTAGAGAAAAACGAAGAATTAGAAAAATTGAGATTACACTATAAAGAGGCCTACGAGCAAACATCTGATAGTATGGCTTCAACCGAAGCGTTTTTTGCTAAAAAAATTATTCTTGTTGAGGGTGAATCAGAAGCATTATTGTTGCCATATTTTTTTAACGAGATCGATTTTGATTGGATAAAAGAAAGAATTGCGATTGTAAAATGTGGCTCTAAAAATGAATTGGACAGATTTTATAGGTTATACGCAGAATTAGGGATACCTTGTTTTGTAGTTTTTGATGGAGATAAGGACAAAAATGACGATAAAAGACACAAAGAAATAAATAACGCATTATTTAAAATTTTGAAGGAGAATGCTATTAGCGATTTTCCAGATAACAAAGTTAAGGACAATTATTTAGGGTTTCAGAATGATTTTAATTTTGCTTTGCAAGAAGCCGGTTATATAGATGTTTATAATAAAAACGACCCCCAAAAATCAATAAAAGGGCTATCATTATTTTTGAAAATAAAAAATCAAAACTCAATTGAAGTTCCGTTGTGGGTAAACGAAATAAAAGATAAGATATTAAATCTACACGATGAAATAGAAAGTGTTTTGATAAAAAAACAAGAGTAATAATCTAGTAGGGCAAGAAGCTGAAAATAATTTTAACTTTGAAGAAATACCATTTTAAAAACAGGATTAACTATGCAATTAAAAATTTACCAAGAAAACGCAATAGATGAGTTATTAGAGAAGGCCAAAAAACTTTTGGGTTATTCTGGTGGTAAAAAACTG
>JAQVET010000040.1 GCA_028697615.1 Minisyncoccota bacterium | reverse complement strand
TTATTATGCCCCAACAAAATAATAATGATGCGGTATTTCTTGCTAAGACAGTCTATCATAATAGAGAGAAGATTTTCGGTATTAAACTTGATGATCGGCGAAGACATACTTATGTTATTGGTAAAACAGGAATGGGGAAAACTGCTCTTTTAAAAAATATGGTCATTCAAGATATCCGTAATGGACAAGGAGTAGGAATTATAGATCCTCATGGTGAGTTTGCAGAAGAGATTTTGTATTATGTTCCTAAAAACAGAATTAATGATGTTATTTTTTTTAATCCAGCAGATATTAATTATCCTATTGCTTTTAATGTTATGGAAAAGGTTGATTTTGCCCATAGACATCTTGTTAGTGCTGGTTTAATGGGTGTTTTTAAGAAAATTTGGCCAGATGTTTGGTCTGCACGAATGGAATATATTTTAAATAATACAATTTTATCTCTTCTTGAAATTCCTGGTACAACTCTTCTTTCAATTAATCGTATGCTTTCTGATAAAGAATATAGGGATAAAATTTTAAAAAGAGTAACTGATCCAACAATGAAAATGTTTTGGAATAATGAATTTGCCAAATATCCTGATCGTTTTCGTGAAGAAGCAATAGCGCCAATTCAAAATAAAATTGGTCAGTTTATTTCCACACCCATTATTAGAAACATTATTGGCCAAACAAAATCATCAATTGATATGAGAAAAGTAATGGATGAAGGTAAAATTTTAATTGTTGATCTTTCTAAAGGAAGAATTGGTGAAGATCCTTCTCGACTTTTGGGTGGGCTTATAATTACAAAGTTGCAACTCGCTGCTATGTCAAGAATTGATATTCCAGAAGATCAAAGAAGAGATTTTTTCTTATACGTTGATGAGTTTCAAAATTTTGCTACAGAAGCATTCGCTAATATTTTATCAGAGGCAAGAAAATATCGCCTGGGTCTTATTCTCGCTCACCAGTATATAACACAAATGGAGGAAGTTGTTAGAGATGCTGTTTTTGGAAACGTAGGAACAATTGTTTGTTTTAGAATAGGAGCTGCAGATGCTGAATTTTTAGAAAAAGAATTTGGACCAGAGTTTAATATTGAAAATCTTGTTAATTTACCGAAATATCATATTTATTTAAAATTAATGATAGATGGTGTTACTTCAAGACCTTTTTCAGCAATAACATTGCCTCCCATTCCCATACCTGAGAAAAACTATAGAGAAGCAATTATTAAAGTATCTCGGGAAAGATATGCTTCTAAAAGAAAAATTGTAGAGGAAAAAATTGCTCGCTGGAGTGAGGGAATTGAAGCAAAAAAAATGCTCGAAAAAGAAAAAAAAGATCAGAAAATTAAAAAAACACAAATAGTTATTAAAGATGATTTAGAATCAAAACCTATTTCTTTAGATGAAGCTTTGAAAATGCCAGTTATTTCTTTTAAAAAAACTAAAAAGACGGATTCTTAAGGTTAATAATTTATGTTTAAAAAATTTAATAATCCAACAAATGATCAATGAGTTTTAAAAGGGAAAAAATATATCAGGAAACAATTTATTCAATAACACTTGCTCAAAAAACACAAGAATATTTTAATCAAGAATTAAAGAAAAGAGATATTAAAGTTTTTAACGAATTAAATTTAGAGATACATACGGATGTTGGCGAAAATGGAGAAACAAAAAAATTAGTTAAAGAGATTGTTGCAGTTGTTAATGCAAATGGTTTTCAGGCAAAATTTAAACCAGAATCATTTGGTGCTTCCTATGTGGCTGATTATTGCCTTTCTTAAAAATTAAAAAAAACTATGGTAGAACCACTTAATTTAAAAAATTTAAATCAACCCCAAGATGAATTAAAAAAAGATGAAGTTTTGTTTACTTGGAAGGCAGCCTTAAGTAAAGAAATAGATAAAAAATGGTATTTTGGATTACTTAGTTTTTGTTTACTTTTAATTATTATTGCTGTTTGGCGTCGAAACTATGTAGGGGCAGTTTGTTTATTAATAATTGGATCCCTTGTTTATATTCTTTCTAATAGAGAAGAGGAAGAGAAAAATTTTATTATTCAACAAAATGGTATTCAGGTTGGAAATGAACTTTTTCGTTTTGAAAAATTGGATTCTTTTTGTTTTTTTGATGATCCATTAGAACTTTGTATAAAGAGAAAAAATAATAGTGGAGGAAATATTATATTTCCTATACGTAGTAGAGAAGATCTTTATAAGATTAGAAGTGTTTTATTAAAATTTTTACCAGAAAAAGAGATCGAACTTGGTTTTATGGATATATTAAGAAGAAAAATAAGAATTTAGTTAAAAGATGCTAAATATATAACATATAAATTTAAATTGTTCAAACTTTCGAATTGTTAATTTTTTAGTTTTAAGTTATTGTTAATTTTTTAATTAAATACTTATTATTTGTATTTAATTTGTAGTAGTTTATTTAATCTTTTAATTGACCTTTGTGTCCCTGTAGCTCAGTGGACAGAGCGCCCCGCTGCGGTCGGGGAGGTCGGGTGTTCAAATCACCCCAGGGACGTTAATTTAATTTTATTTTTTTATGGGATTTTCTAATAAAACACTTGGCAAAACTGGAGAAGATATTGCCGCTGATTATTTAAAGAAAAATGGTTATAAAATTATTGATAGAAATTGGAAAAATCAATATGGAGAAATTGACATTATAGCAGAGAATAAAAATAATTTAGTTTTTGTAGAAGTAAAAAGTAAAAACAAAAATCAAATTTTACCTGAGATAAAAGTAGATTTTTCCAAAAGAAAAAAATTAACAAAAATAGTAAAATTTTATTTAACAAAAAATAATTTTCTTGATAGAAATTTTCAAATAGATATTATTGTAGTGGAATTTGATAAAGGCAGTATTTTTGATATTCGTCACCATCAAAATGCAATTTTTGATATTTAATTTATATTATGAATTTTAAAATAATATTGATGAGTTTTTAGTTATTTATAAAATCAATAATATCTTTATTAATATTTATTTGGGTTTAATTTGCTTTTTAAAATTACTCTTTTGGGGTTTATGTAAAATGTTTACAATATAATCTTTTAAAGACATTATTGATTTTTATTGAATCTTTAAGAGAAGAGATTTCCTCGGGGATAGTAATTTTATTTTCAACTATCGCTTTAAATACATCATTTTGGTTTTGGGCACCATCTGGAATTTCAAAAAATACATTACCAAATTCTTCAATGGAATGGGCATCCGAATTAGCAATTAATGGTTTATTTAATTTGTGGGAAATTTTAAATACTTTTTTATTTAAAATTTTTAAAGTGGCACCATTAATTCCCTCTATAGCATGAATTTCTGGGTGATTAAGAGATGATTTAAATGGAGTAGGTTTGCCAAAAGGATGTGGTATGATAACAAAAGCATTTTGTTTTTTAATTTCAGAGATTGTTTTTTCAAAACTAAGCCCGTCTGAAATTTTTCTCTTAATACCAAGTGCTAAGACATCTCCGGCTTTAGTCGTTATTTCTATCCCTGGTATGATTAAAATTGGTTTTGAAAAGGCAAGTCGCATTGTAAGAAGTGCACCATTTATTGTTTTATGGTCACAAATAGCAAGACACTGGATATTTTCATCCAGTGCTTTTTCAATAAGTTCTTCGGGCATAATACTGGAATCGCGGGAAAATGAAGTATGTATATGAAAATCAACCCTCATATATTATATTATAACATATTTATAAGAAAAAATCTATTCACGGGCTTGATTTTTATTTTATTTTTTTTATAATAATTAAATTTAGGATTTTATTATTTTAATTTGTTTTAATCATTATAAAAAATATATGAGGCAAATTGATTCTATTAAAAAATTGCGTCTTGAAAAAATAGAAAAATATCAAAATATAAATTTTTATCCAGAGCGCGTTTCAAAAAGTGTTGACATCAGCAGCATTACTGAAAATTTTGATAAATTTTTAAACAAAAAAAAGAAAGTAGTTGGCAGGATTATTGCCCAGCGTATCCATGGAGGTATTGTTTTTTTTGATATACTTGACGAAACTGGAAAAATCCAGGGTGTTCTAAAAGAAGATTCTATTGGTCAAGAAAAATTTCAAAATTTTCTTGATTTATTTGATGTAGGAGATTTTATTGAAGTTGAGGGAAGATTATTTTTTACTCAAAAAAAAGAAAAATCAATTAATGTTGAGAAATTTAGAATACTTTCAAAAACACTTTCTCCACTACCTGCAAAATGGTATGGTCTTGAAGATGTGGAAAAGAGAATTAGAAAACGTTATCTTGATTTTTTAATCCATCCTGAAGAAAAAAATAAATTTTATCTCCGTGGGAAAATAGTTCAGGAAATAAGAAATTTTTTAAATAAAAATGGATTTCTTGAAGTTGAAACTCCAATCTTGCAACCTATCTATGGAGGAGCTTCTGCTGAACCATTTAAAACATACCATCGAGCACTAAATTCTACTTTTTATTTAAGAATTGCTCCTGAACTTTATTTAAAGAGATTACTTGTTGCTGGGTTTGAAAAGGTTTATGAAATTGGAAAGGTTTTTCGAAATGAGGGGATTGATGCTTTTCATAACCCAGAATTTACCTCAATTGAATTTTACTGGGCATATCATAACTTCGATGATTTAATGAAATTAACCGAAGAGATGCTTGGTTATGTAGTTAAAAAAGTTTTCGGGAGTTTTGAAATTCAATATAAAGATAAAAAAATAAGTTTTAAACCCCCATTTAAAAAAGTAGAGTTTTTTGAATTTTTAAAAGAAAATTTAGGTAAAGATTTTGAAAATATTTCCCTGGAGGAATTAAAGAAAATCGCCAAAATCTATAAAATAAATACAAAAGGCAAACCGCAAGACAAGATTCTTGATGATTTATTTAAAAAAACTTGTACTCCCAAAATCATACAGCCAACATTTGTTACTTGCCAGCCGATAGGCCTGACACCACTTGCAAAAACATTAGAAGATCGACCTCATTTAGCTGCTCGTTTTCAGTTGGTTGTTTGTGGTGTTGAATTAACAAATGCATTTTCAGAGTTAAATAGTCCTCTTGAGCAGGAAAAAAGATTTAAAGAAGAATTAGAGAATAAAAAACATGGTGACAAGGAAGCGCATCCTTATGATAAAGATTTTATTGAAGCACTTGAATATGGTATGCCTCCAGCCGCTGGTTTTGGTATGGGAATTGATCGTCTTTGTGTGCTTTTAACAAATTCTCAAAATTTGCGAGAGGTAATTTTATTCCCAACACTAAAACCAAAATAAAATTTCAATGATAAATAAACCTCAAAATTTAGAAGAAATAAAAGATTTTTCTCTCAAAATTGTAAAAGAAGCAGGGGATATATTGCTTAAAAATTTTAATCAAGTAAGATTAGAATATTATAAAGGCGCTCAAGATGTTTGTACTAATTTAGATATTAAAGTGGAAGATTTTATTATTAAAAAAATTCAAAAAAAATATCCAGATCACAATATTTTATCAGAGGAAAGAGCAAAAATTAATGGCGCTAGCAATTATACTTGGGTTATTGATCCCATCGATGGTTCAAAGCATTATTTAAGAGGTTTGCCTTTATTTTGTATTTCTCTAGCTCTGCTTCAAAATAAAGATATTGTTTTTGGTGTTGTTTTAAATCCTGTTAGTGGCGAACTTTTTTTTGCTCAAAATGGGAAGGGTGCTTTTTTAAATAATAAAAAGATAGAGGTTTCTCAAGAAAATAAGATAAAAAATTCCTTTCTTTGTCTTGATGTATCTAATTTTAGTAATTTTGAAAAATATCAAAAGCAAATTAAAAAAATTTTTGAAAATTTTTACAGAGTGCGTATTTTGGGGATCGGATCACTTTCATTATGCTATTTGGCAAAAGGTGCTTTTGATGCTTATTTAAATATAGGCAAGGCTCCTAAAATTTTTGATATTGCTGCTGCTTTGCTTATCGTTAAAGAAGCAGGAGGAAAAATCTCTGATTATAATGGAGAAAAAATTTCTTTAGATAATTTAAAACCAATAGTTGCCTCAAATAATAATATTCAAAGCCAAATTTTAAATTTAATTAATTAAAATTTATGGACAGCTATATTGAAAAAATTCATAAACTATCAAGAGTTCCTGGTGGTATTATAGCTGGATATAATCTACCAGATGTGCATAATAGAATTTTTACACCAGATTCCCGCTTCTTTTTAAAAGATGGTGATTTTAAACCAGAAATTAAAAGTTTTATTGAAAAACTTTCTGACAATAGCGTTCAAGAAATGATTTCTGCAGGTATTGGATACTACGATATTCGTTCCCAGTTTTGGAGAGAAAATCCTGAATTTACTGTAATTTTTGCCCTTTCTTTTGCTAAAAAACTTCAGGAAAAATTAGGCAGAGAAGATGGTATAACGTTGCATATTGGCGTTGATGCTTATAAAAAACATTTTGAGGTTGCTCAAATATTTGTAGATACAATCCTGAGAACAGGTATTTGTGACAATGGTGGCGCTATTTATTATTGGGGAGT
>JAQVET010000001.1 GCA_028697615.1 Minisyncoccota bacterium | reverse complement strand
CTTGGTTCTGGTACTGAAGTAGCAAAAGAAACCTCTGATTTAATTTTACTTAATGATAGTTTTTCAATTATTGTTGCGGCGGTAGAGGAAGGAAGGGCTATCTTAGATAATATTAGAAAGGTAATTACCTATTTAATTTCGGATAGTTTTACAGAAGTAATATTAATTAGTACTAGTATAATAGCTGGGCTTCCCTTGCCGATTACTGCTGTACAAATTTTATGGATAAATTTAATAGAAGATGGTCTACCTGATATTGCTTTAGCTTTTGAACCTAAAGAAAAAGATTTAATGAAACAGAAACCAAATGGGCATAATGTTTCTTTACTAACGAGTGAAATGAAAACTATTATTTTTATTATTGGATTGATTACTGATTTAATACTTTTGGGATTATTTTTTTGGCTTTGGAATCAGAATCATAATATTAATTATATTAGAACAATAATTTTTGCTTGTCTTACAATTGATTCTATTTTTTATGTTTTCTCTTGTAAAAGCTTAAGAAAAAATTTATGGCATATAAATCCTTTTTCAAATAAATATTTATTAGGAGCTTTTGTGGTAGGATTCTTGATGCTTGTTTTGGCTATTTATGTTCCTGGACTTCAAACCTTATTAAAAACTACTCCTCTAAATTTTAATGATTGGTTGATAATTTTGGGTATAGGAATAATAAATTTAGTTTTGATTGAGGCTACTAAATGGTATTTTATTACTCGGCATAAAACATAGATTATATAAATTATTTAAATTTTCAATATAATAAATTTAATTATAGATAATAACTTTTATGAAATCATTTTCTAAAACCATTTCAGTAATTTCTATTATTTCAGGAACCATTATTGGAGTTGGTCTTTTCGCTTTGCCCTATATTACACTGCAAGTTGGCTTTTGGACAATGCTTTTTTATTTTTTATTTTTAGGATTGGTGGCAATTATTGTACATCTATTTTTTGTTGATGTAAGCGTTAAGACACCTGATTTAAAAAGATTTCCAAGTTTTGCAAAAATACATTTAGGAAGCACTGCTGAGAAAATCGCCTTCTTTTCTACGATTTTTGGGATTATTGGTACTCTTTTGTCTTATTTAATCATCGGGGGAGGATTCTTAAATACAATTTTAAATTCTTTTGGAATAGGTGAAAATTCTTTTTGGGGGGTTATTATTTTTTTTATTTTAGCTGCTGGTTTGATATTTTTTGATATCAAGTACGTTTCATCAATTGAATTTTGGGGACTGGTTTTATTTATTTTAATTTTGGGAGTTTTATTTTTTGTTAGCGTGCCACATTTAAATGTCGATAATTTATTTATCGGAAAGGCAACAGCGCAAAATATTTTTCTGCCATACGGAGCAGTCTTATTTTCTTTATGGGGTGCTGCCCTGATTCCTGAAGCAGAAGAGATGCTTGACAGAAATAAAAAAAAGTTAAAAAAGATTGTTGCCTTGGCTATTTTAATACCCATTGTTGTTTATCTATTTTTTATTTTTATAATTTTGGGAGTTTGCGGAAAAGCAACTACCGAAAGTGCAATGGTTTGTTTAAATAATTTTCTGCCACAGGGTATTTTAAATTTATCTTTATTTTTTGGTTTTTTAACTTGTTTTACATCTTTTATTACTATGGGGCTTACATTAAAGAAAGTTTTTTGGTTTGACTTAAAAATAAATAAAAATGTTGCCTGGGCAATTACTTGTTTTATACCTTTAATTCTTTATTTTTTAGGAGTGCAAAATTTTATTCAAATAATAAGTATTCTTGGCGGTGTTCTTTTGGCTATAGATGGGATTTTAATTATTTTAATGCACAGAAAAGTTAACCCCCAAAAATTTAGAGTTTTAAGATATTTTTTGATAGCAATTTTTGTCATCGGCATTATTTATGAGATAGTATATTTTATAAAATAATTTTTTAATTTTAAAAATAAAATTTTAAAAAAATTTATATATTATATGCCTATATATTTTTGGATTATAGTTTTTATTTTATCTTGTATTTGTTTAATTAAAGCAGGATCTTTAACTGTTAAAACATTAAGTAGAATTTCTCAATTTTTAAAATGGAAAGAGTTTATAGCTTCCTTTATATTAATGGCTTTTTGTACGTCGCTACCAGAACTTTTTGTTGGAATTTCTTCAGCGATTTACAATCATCCCGAACTTTCTTTCGCTAATGTTATGGGATCAAATATTATTAATTTAAGTTTACTTGTGGGGATTGGTGCCTTGATGGCGAAAGGTTTAGAAATAGAATCAAAAATAGCTCAAAAAGATTCACTTTTATGTGCTCTTATTTTAGTTTTACCGATTCTTTTAATTTTAGATGGGAGCTTAGGAAGAGCGGATGGTATAATATTGCTTTTAGCTTTTATTTTATATTTATGGCAAAGTTTTTCAAAAAAAGAAATTTTTGACAAAACTATTGTTAATGGATTTCGAAGAGATAAAAAAGCCTTCAAAAATTTTATTATAGATATTTTACTTTTCATTATAAGTGTTTGTTTACTTTTAATTTCAGCCGAAGGTGTAGTAAAATCAAGTACTTTTTTTGCTGAAAGCTTAAATTTACCATTAGTTTTTATAGGACTTTTTATTGTGGCATTAGGAACAAACTTACCTGAATTTACTTTTGGAGTAAAATCAATTATTATGGGCCATAAAGATATGGTTTTGGGTAATTTGATGGGGTCCGTGGTTGCAAATACTACATTAATTTTAGGATTAACTGTTTTAATTTGTCCAATACAAATTACAAATATCACGCCGTTTTTATCGACTATTATTTTTAGTTTTATTATTGCTATTTTCTTTTATTTTTTTGCAAAAACAAAAAATTTTATCTCTCAAAAAGAAGGAATTATATTAATATTTATCTATATTTTATTTATTTTATTTGAATTATATTTACAACTTGTATAAATAGGGATATAATAGATAATAAATAAAATTAATAAGAAATTAAAAGCGTTCGAAATTTTCAAGTTATTAGTTTTTTTAATTTTGACTTACACAGTTTTAGTTTTACATTTTGAGTTTTGAATTATAATCAATTTTTTAATACTTTACTTTTTAATTCGTTAATTCAATTATGGAACCTATTTTTTTAATTATAATTGCTATTTTGATTTTAGGTTTTGGAATTATTATTTTTTTTATTACAAAACAAAAAAAACAAGGTGTATCCGAAGATGTTTTAAATTATATTTCTCAAATTAGCGAAAAACTTGGGCAGCAAAGTCAAATTAATATGGAGCAGGCAAGCGATATCCAAGAAATAAAATCAAAACTTATTTCAAGTGGAGAAATTCAAGTTTTTTTGAAAGATGGTGTTGAAAAAGCGCGTGAATCGATCGAAGATTTAAAAACAGCAGAAAAAGTGCGTCAACAAAAAGAGGCAGAATATATTGAAAGAATAAAGAGAATAGATGAAATTATTGCCGGGACTTCAAGTAAAGGACTTTCTGGTGAAGAAATTTTAAGAGAGACATTTAAACAACTCCCTCCCGATATGATAGAAACTAATTTTCAAATAAAAGGGAAGATTGTTGAATTTGCATTAATTCTACCAAATAATAAAAGACTTCCAATTGATTCAAAATGGCCAGCAGGTGATCTTTTATTAAAATTAGAGAGTGAATCGTCGCAAGAAAAGAGAAAAGCAATCATAAAAGAAATTGAAAAAGAGGCGATAAAAAGAATTAAAGAGGTCAAGGGATATATTGATCCTACAATTACATGGTCTCAAGCAATAATGGCCTTACCCGATTCAGTTTATAGTGTTTTAAGCGATGCCCATATTAAAGCAAAAGAAAGCGATGTGATTTTGGTGCCTTATTCTATGATCTTGCCTCTTTTGCTTTATATGTATAAACTTTACTCACAATATAGTATTTCTATAGATATGGAGCATCTACAAAGTCATTTGATGGTTATTTCAAAAAACTTAGATGTTATGGATGACATCTTAGAAAATAAAATTGCTCGTGGACAGATAATGATTTCTAACGCCTATAATGAATATAAACAAGCAATAGTGAAAATAAGGAATTCTATTAGGGAACTTCGATTAGATTCTTCCTCTGGTGTAGATGAAACGCGTGAGCTGAAATCTGTTGAATTTACTACAAGAAATACCGACCTCAACAAATATCTTGACAAATGATATTGATTTGTTATTATATTTATATAATAACAAAATATATTTAAAGGTCGTTGTATTTTTAAAAATAATGATATGACAATAATAAAAAAGAAGAAAGGTTTTACCCTAATTGAACTTTTGATTGTTATTGCGATTATTGCTATTTTGGCTGCGATCATTTTTGCTAGTACTGGTGGAGCAAGAGCAAAAGCAAGAGATGCGCAAAGGGTTGCAAACCTTAAAGAAATTCATGATGCAATTTTAATGTATGAAGGCGATAATCCTGGTCAGTATCCAAATTCTCTTAGTGAATTAACAACTGACGGAAAATATCTTTCTGCTCTAGCTAAAGACCCTCTAGATAAAACTGATTTTTTTTATGGCAAAGGAATTTCTAAAAGTGGAGCACCAGGGTTTATTTTAGGTGCTAATTTAGAAAGAGGTTTGGAGGAAGATCCTAAAGGACCATTAAGCCAAGATATTGACGGGGCTAATGTTTATGGGGTTGATTGTGGTAACGATGACGGTAGCGATGGCGATGACAACGATTGTACAGTTGGTTCTAATCCAAAACTAGGTAGATATTGTTATTGTATTGGTATACCCTAATATTAAAGGTCTTTAAAATTACTAAATTAATATGAGAATAAAAACAAAAAAACAAGGTTTTACCCTAATTGAACTTTTGATTGTTATTGCGATTATTGCTATTTTGGCTGCGATCATAATGGCAACAACTGCTGGTGCAAGGGCTCAGGCGCGAGATTCTCACAGAGTATCTCAACTTGGAGAGGTAAGAACTGCTCTTGAAATGTATATGTCAAAAAATTCAAAATATCCTGTTTGTGGTTCAAGTACCTGTACTGGAGCAAGCTGGGATAGTGTTATGAATGCTTTAATAAATGATGGTGATATCACAAGTAAGCCTAAGGATCCCATAAATACTGCTCCATATGTCTATACATATTGTCCTGATGTGACCACTGGTTCTGCTACAAAATATGCTTTAATGGCAATATTGGAAACAAATAGTCCAGCTTTAGATAATGATTATAATACAGATTATCCTGCCACAGGCGCTTGTAATTGTGATGGAAGCGGAACAGCAGACCCTCATCAAACATATTGTATTATAAATCCATAAGAAGTAAAAAGGGGTAAAATAAATACAACTCCTGCTAAAAAGCAGGGGTTGTTTTTATAAAAAATAATTATTTTCACCTTAATAATTATTTTTACTTTAGTTAAATTGTAGATTTAATAAATTTTTTATTTAATTTATTAATTTTTTTATTTACACTTGCGCTATTTGATGAAATTTATATTTTAATTTTTTACCTATTTTCCTAAAAGAAATGTTTTGATTATATTTTTTACTTCAGAATAATTTTCTACCCATTTAATTTTTTTATCTCGTTTAAACCAAGTCATTTGTCTTTTTGCAAATTTCTCTATATCTTTTTGAAGTTTTTCAACCATTTCTTTTTTTGTAATCTTTCCTTGAAGATATTTTGCGATCCATTTATATTCTAGTCCAAATTCTTCAAGTTGTTTCCAAGAAACACCCGACTTATTTAAATTTTCAACTTCTTTTATCATTCCTTGTTTAAACCTTTTTTTAAGGCGCTTATCTATTAAGATTTTAAGTTCATTTTTTTCTTTTGTAATTCCTATTAAAAGAAAATTATATTTTGAATTTTTATTGAGTTTTGGTACTTTGCCTAGTGCCTTTGAGATTTCAATTGCTCTTATAAGCCGTCTTTTATTATTTTTATCTATTTTTTTGGCTCTTTGTGGATCTATTTTTTTTAAAGTTTCGAAAAGTTCGTTAGTAGTCTTTTTCTCCAATTTTTTTCTTAATTGCCAATCTGGTTTTACTTTTGGAAAATTCCAGTTTTCAATAATTGAATAAATATAAAATGGCGATCCACCAACTAAAATAGGAATTTTTTCTTTTTTTAAAATTTTATCGATGCTTTTGTATGCTAATTTTTGGTATTTTGCTATAGTAAATTTTCTTTTTGGGCTTGCGATATTCAAAAGATGATGTGGAATATTTTTCATTTCTTTTTTTGTAATTTTTCCTGTTCCGATATCCATTCCTTTGTAAACCTGTCTTGAGTCAGCTGAAACAATTTCAGCCCCTTTAATATTAAATTCTTTTTGTGCCTTTTCTGAATTTAGCCAAAGAGCAATTTTAATTGAGAGGTCAGTTTTTCCAGTTGCTGTTTGTCCTAAAATAACAATTATCTTTTTTTCTTTTTTATTCATTTTGCTTTTTAATTAATGTTCTTAGCATTTTCTCTCTTCGCCTTTTTTCTTTTAGGGATACGTTATCTTTCATTTTATAGGAGGCGGTTTGTGCTCGAGGTGAATATTTAGCAATGTAAGCCCAGTTAAATTTTAGTTCTTTAAAAAGTTTAACTGTATTTTCAAATTGTTTTTTTGTTTCTCCAGGAAAACCAACAATTACATCTGTTGATAATTTTATATCAGGGATATTTTTTCGTATTTTTTTTACCAGTGTTTTATATTCTTGCGCCGTATAGTTTCGATTCATTTTTTTTAAAATTTCATTATCTCCTGATTGTACTGGCAGGTTTAATATTTTTCCAAATTTTTCACATTTTGACAAAACATCGATTAATTCGTCAGAAAAGTTTTTGGGATGTGGGGAAGTGAAGAAAAATTTAAAATCACCAGGAATGTCGTTAATCATTTTTATTAATTTTGCAAAGTTTACTTCTATATTTTTTTGTGTAGATATCTGCGTTATTTTACTTTTATAATCATTTACATTTTGTCCAAGAAGCCAAATTTCACTATAACCATTTTTTATTGCTTTTTTGGTCTCTTTTAAAATTTCTTGTGCTTCGCGGCAAAATAGTCTGCCACGTGTAAATGGGACAACACAATAGGAACAAAAATTGTTGCATCCATTTGAAATTGGCACAAAGGCGACAGAATTTTTTTCTCTTTTTGGTTTGGTCGAGAAAAGTTTATTGTTTTTTTCTATAATCGCATCAAATATTTTTTTTAATTTTTGTTTGTCTTCTTTTAAAAAACAGCCGGTTAAAATTGTTTTTAATTTTGGATTTTTTTTCTTTAGCGCTTTAAATTTTGGAGCTAGTCCATAGATTCGATCTACTGCTGATTGCCTTACTGAGCACATATTAACCAATATTAAATCCGCCTCCTCTATATTTAGAGCAGGCCGATATTCTTTTTTTTCCAATATCGTAGCAATCCTTTCACTATCAGATTTATTCATTTGGCAACCATAGGTAATTATATAATATTTTTTCATAATTTATTCATTCTTGCTTAGTAGTATTTGAGTAAGCGAATCATTGCTATTGGGGTAGTAGTCGTAAGTTTGGATCCAGCATTTTTTCATAATTTATTCATAGTGGCAATTATAGGTGATAGTTTGGCATTTTTTATTTTAAAATTTTTGTTTTTTTGCTTATTTTTTCAAGAAATTTATCTAATTTCATTTCGCCGATATCTCCTTTTTCTCTTTGACGTACTCTGACACTTTTATTTTTCATTTCCATATCTCCAACCACAAGAATATAGGGGATTTTTTGGATTTCACCATCTCTTATTTTTTTTGAGACTGTTTCATTTTCGTCTTTAATTTTGTTTCGTAAGTTGTGAGTTGTAAGTTGTTTGTTGACGAAGTTTGCATATTTTATATGTTTTTTTCCAATTGGAATTATCCATATTTGTTCTGGTGCAAGCCAAAATGGTAAATTACCACTGTAATATTCAAGTAAAATTCCAATAAATCTTTCCAATGATCCCAGAAGTGCTCGATGTATCATAATAACTCTTTCCTTTTTACCTTTTTCGTTTATAAAGGTAACATCAAATCTTTCGGGTAAATTAAGATCAATTTGAATAGTAGTGCATTGCCATTCTCTGCCAATAGCATCTTTAATTTTAATATCAATTTTTGGACCATAAAAAGCCCCTCCTCCTGGATCAAGTTGATATTTTAAATTTAATTTTTTAAGAGCATATTTAATCGAATTTTCTGCTTTTCTCCAAATTTTTTCGCTACCAATAAATTTGTCTGGTTTTGTGGCAAGATAGATGTTAAAATCTTTAATTCCAAAATCTTTGAAAATTTTCAAAGTTAGTCTTAAAGTAGACAAAATTTCATTAGAAAGTTGCTTTGGTGTACAAAAAATATGAGCATCATCTTGACTAATTTGCCTTACTCTTGTTAATCCATGAAGCGTTCCTGATTTTTCATATCTATAGACGGTTCCAATTTCTGTGAAACGGATTGGCAGGTCTTTGTAAGAGTGAATTTTTGTTTTATAAATAGCAATATGAAAAGGACAATTCATCGGTTTAATTTGATAGTCATCCTTTTCTTCTTTCCCTATTTCTGACATATGCATCGATGGCATCATATTTTCTTTATAAAAATCCAAATGGCCAGATGTTTTCCAAAGATTTAATTTTGCAATATGAGGGGTATCAACCAATTGATAGCCATTTGATAAATATTTACTTAATGCATAATCAATAATAGTTTTTTTAAGCAATGCTCCCTTGGGATGCCATAAAATTAGTCCTGGTCCAATATTCTCATCGATATGAAACAGGTCCATTTTTTGCCCTAAAATTCTATGGTCTCTTTTTTCCGCTTCTTTTTGGAAATTAAAATATTTTTTAAGTTCTTCTTTTGTTTCAAAAGCCACTCCATAAATACGAGTCAGCATTTGATTTTTTTCATCACCACGCCAATAGGCACCTGCAATTTTTGTAAGTTTAAAAGCATCAATAGGAATTTCTTTGGTAGATTTTATATGTGGACCACTGCACAAATCAATAAATTTTCCTGATTTATAAATTGTTAATTTTTGATTTTTATTTTTAGATTTTTCTTCAATGAGTTCTAATTTATATGGTTGGTCTTTAAATATTTTTTTTGCTTCTAATCTTGAAACAACTTTTTTTTCAAATTTAAGATTTTTTTTAATTAATTCTTTCATTTTTTTCTCGATTTTTGGCAAATCTTCAGGGATTATTTTTACAGAATCAAAGTCATAATAAAAACCATTTTCAATCGTTGGTCCAATACCAAACTTAACTCCTGGATAAAGTTCTTGAACAGCTAATGCCAATATATGAGATAAAGAATGTCTTATAGTTTCGATTTTCATATTTTATATATTTAATTTACTAAATTCTAAAAATTTTTTATCGATTTCATTTCTTAATTTCTCTCCAACTTCTTGAAAAATATCTAATAATTCTTCATAAATCGGGGCGTTTGCAACAAAATTCCAAAATTCTTCACCAACTAAAATTTCTCCATTTTTTAAGTCATATAATCCTTTTAATGTCCAACGTTCATATGGTTGAGGATGGTAAGGATTATAGGGGATTGCTATTCGCGTAAAAACTCTTACGTTTTTATCTTGACTTAATCTTAAACCTATCCACCGTAAAAGTTTTAATTTTAAACTTGCGAATTCTTTCATATTAGGTTTTACACTGGTAATATCAAAGTAATTTTCCTGATCGTTTATTCTTACAACAAAATCTACTACTGAATCAGGGTCTAATTTTAATTGTCCTCGTTTTATTTTATTTCTAATTTGTTCGATTTCTTTATTTTTATTAGAATAAGTTTTTGCTGTTCTTAATTTATAATGAATTTCATTAATTAATTTTTCTGTATTTTGGTCGATTTCACCCAATAATTTATATTGTCTTTCCGCATTATAGCCAGCTCCTCTTGCTAGAATTACTGCTACTTGTTCCCAAATAGACATACCAAAAGTTGTGTTTATCGATTGGATAAATGAAAACATTGCATATCTATCTTTTCCAAGTAATCTATAATGGAAAGGCATATAACCCGTTTCGGGTTTATATGTTTTTAATTTTTCCCTAACAACTGTGCTTAAAAGTTGATTTATTTCTTTTTTGGTTTTTTTTGATATATTCATTTTTATTTATTTACAAAATAATAAATATTTTCTGAAAATTTATTATTATCTCTTTCGGTTCTCATTAATACTGGACGGTAAAAAACATCAACAAATTTTAAATTGCATTCTTTTGCTATCTCAGGATATAAATTATATTTATCATTTACTACAATAAAAATTTTAGCCCCAGGTTTCATATAATTTTTTATATTTTTTAAACAAGCAGTTATATCTTTTTTATATCTATTTTTAATATTATTTCCATTTTTATTCGGAGAGCCAATTTCAAATTCTGAATATTCTTTAAATCCAAATAAATCATAAGCATATTTGTGTTGATCGTGATAATCTATTAATCCAAGGTAGGGAGGAGAAGTAAAAATACCATCTATTTGTTTTTCTTTTGTTGGTAATTTAATTATTCTTGAATCTCCTTTTAAAAGAGTTATTTTTGCCGATGTTCTGATTCTGTTGAATTCTTCTATTCTTTTTATCGAATCTAAACTATAACGATTAATAAATTTAATTGCATTATTAACTGGTTCACAATATCGTTTATGTTTGATACACCAATATCTTTCCTTGATTGGTTTTTTGGGTCTCGCTAAATCATAATGAGGGATTTGTCTTGCTGAACGAGCTGCTCGGGAAATAATTATTTTCAAAATATCTTGATTTTTATAATTTGGAATCAAATTTTTATAAAAATAAATTTCTTTTGTTGCCCTTGGATGATACCAGGTTTTAAAATATTCAGAAGGTTCAATATTAAAAGTATTCTTAAATAATAATTCTTGATTCTTTTCTAATCTTTTACTAAATTCTTTTGTCTTATTTAATATATCTAAAATTTCCTTTTTTAACAATTCTATATTGTATTTTTGAGTTTTAACTTTAGATATAAGATAACTAAATTCTGAAAGTTCAATCCCAATAGAATTAATATTTAAAATGTTCGCCTCTATTAATGTAGTACCGCTTCCAACAAATGGGTCCAAGATAAGTTGGCCCTCTTTAAAATATTTTTTTAAAAAAACTTCTACTAATTGAGGAATAAATTTTCCCAAATATGGATGTAGTCTGTGAACATATTTTGTTCTTTGATACTCAGGCACATCAGCAAAAGATAAATCTACACCAAAAGTTTTTATATTTTTTTCTTTCCAATCGATTTGTTTGACAGAATTAGTTTTTTGAATACTTGATAGTGAATCCATAAAATTTTAAAATTTATTACATTATTTATGAATATTTTTATAATATTAAAATATTATTTAAATTTTAATCTCTCTCACCTCTTCGCATATAATTTTAGGCACCCCGTCTTTTTCAGAAACTCTTCCCATCATCATAACAATTTTATTTTCTTGAATTAATGATGAATATTCTCTTTGTGTTTTTGGGAATATAAGCGCTTCTATTCGTCCACTGGAATCTTCTGTTTCAGCAAAAAGCATATTTTCACCATTTCTTGTAACTGTTTTTTTAATTTTTGTGATAACGCCCGCAATTCTAACATTTCTTTTTTTTTGATATTTTCCTATTTTTTCTATTGGTATTATATTAAGTGTTGATATTTTTTTAATTTTTTCCATTGGATGGGAAGATACAAAAATTCCTAAAAGTTCTTTTTCCCAAAAAAGTTCTTGGTTTGGATCGCCGTTTTTTTCTGGAGCATCAAAAGTAATAGGGGGTATATTAGAATTTGTGTTTTGAAAAAGAGATGCTTGACCATTTGTTTTTTGTCGATTTGAAAATTGAGCAAAATCCAAAAGCTTTTGAAGATTATATAAAAGTTTTTGCCTTGTTTCAATGGTGTCAAAAACACCTGCCTTAATCAAACTTTCAAGAGATTTTTTATTTATAATATTTCCATTTACCCTTTCCAAAAAATCAGTTATTGATTTATAAGAGCCATTTTCTTTTCTTTCTTGGACAATTTTTTCTACAATATTTACTCCAACGTTTTTGATTGCTCCCAATCCAAAACGAATTGTCTTTTCATTGACAACAGTAAATTTTTTTAAACTTTCATTTATATCTGGGGGCAGAACCTTTATTCCCATTTTTTTCGCTTCGTTTATTAAAATTGTTAATCTATCAATGTTTTTTTGTTCTGTATTCATTAAAACAGCCATAAATTCTACTGGAAAATGTGCCTTAAGATACGCTGTTTGATAGGCGATAATTGCATAAGCAGTAGCATGACTTCTATTAAAACCATAACTTGCAAAGGGAAGTATCCATTCCCATATTTTTTCTGCTGTTTGGAGGGGAATTTTATTTTTCATCATTCCTTTGATAAGTTTTTCTTTTTGCTCTCCCAGAAGAGATTTTATTTTTTTTCCTACTGCTTTTCTTAAAATATCTGCTTCAGCTAAGGTAAAACCGGCTAATTGCTGAGCAATTTGCATAAGTTGTTCTTGATAAATTAGTACTCCATAAGTATCTTGTAAAATAGGTTTTAATTTCGGGTGTAAATATTCAACTTTTTTCTTTCCATTTTTTCTTGCAACATATTCTGGTATTAAACCAATTGGGCCTGGTCTATAAAGAGCAATCATTGCTATTATATCTTCAATTTTTGTCGGTTTAAGTTGAATAAGATATTTTTTCATCCCATCGCTTTCCAATTGAAAAACCCCTGTGGTATTTCCATTTTGAAGAAGCTTATAAGTTTTTTTATCATCAAGTGGAAGATTTCCAATATCAATTTCTTCTCCTTTGGTTTTCTTAATCACCCTTAGTGCCTCTTCAATTATTGTTAAATTTTTAAGTCCAAGAAAATCCATTTTTAAAAGTCCTAAGTCTTCTATCGAATGCATTTCGTATTGGGTAATAATACCTTCTTCGTTTTGTGGAGGATTTTGCAGGGGAACAAGATTTGTTAGGGGTTCGCTTGATATAACTACTCCACAGGCATGAACCGATGCATGACGAGCCACACCTTCAAGTTTCTTGGAAATTTCAATTAATTTTTTTATCCTTTTATCTTGTTCAAACACTTGGCGAAACTCTGCAATTTTTTCAAGTGCTTCCTGAAGTGTAAAATTCATTGGAATCATTTTGGCAATTTTATCGCAAAAAGAATATGGATACTTAAGAGATCTACCAACATCTCTTACTACTTGTCTTGCTGCCATTGTTCCAAAAGTAATAATTTGTGCTACTTTATCTTTTCCGTATTTTTGGCGAGCATAATTTATTACTTCGTCTCTTCTTGTATCAGCAAAATCAAGATCGATATCTGGCATCGAAATACGCTCTGGATTTAAAAATCTTTCAAAAAGAAGATTATATTCTATTGGATCTACTTCGGTAATTCCTGATAAATAAGCCACAAGAGATCCACCAACACTACCACGTCCCGGACCTACAATTATTCCATTTTCCTTTGCCCATTTAACAATATCCCAAACAATTAAAAAATATGATGCAAATCCTGTTTTTTCAATGACTTCGAGTTCGTACCGTAATCTTTCTTTAATTTCGGGATTAGTATTTGGATATTTTTCTTTAATGCCTTTCTCGCATATTTCTTTTAAATATTGAATCGGTGTTTTACCATTGGGTACAGGAAAAGATGGCAGTTTATTTTCACCTAATTTAAATTCTATATTACACATTTCGGCTATTTTTTGAGTATTTTCAATGGCTTGAGGCACATCTTTAAAATCCTTTTTCATTTCTTCTTGCGATTTGAAAGAAAAATCATCTTGTTTCATAGTTAATCTTTCTGGATCATCTGGTTTCGCATTTGTATTTATAAGCATTAAAATATCTTGAGCTTCGGCATCTTCTTTTTTTAAATAATGGACATCATTGGTAGCAACCAGTCCAATATCTAATTTTTTTGCCATTTGAATCAAAATATTATTAACTTTTTCCTGTTCTTTAATACTTGGGTGGTGTTGAATTTCTAAATAAAAACCATCTTTTCCAAAAAGATTTTTATAAAATAGCGCAAGTTTTTCTGCTTCATCAACCTTATTTGCCAAAATTAATCTTGGAATTCTCCCTTGAAGGCATGCTGAAAGACAAATAAGTCCTTCACAGTGTTTTTCTAAAAGTTCATTATCAATTCTTGGTTTATAATAAAATCCCTCAAGATTAGCCTTTGTTGTAAGTTTAACTAAATTTTGATAGCCCTTTAAATTTTTTGCTAAAAGTATTAAATGATATCTTTTATCGTCTATATTCGGTCTTTTGTCAGTCATTTTTTCCTGAGCAATATAAAATTCTTCTCCAATAATTGGTTTAATTCCTGCCTCTTTTGCTTTTTTATAAAATTCAATCGTTCCATACATTGCCCCATGATCCGTGAGAGCAAGGGATTTCATTCTTTGATTTTGAGCAAGTAAAATAAGTTGGTCAATTTTTGATAAACCATCAAGAAGTGAGTAGTGAGAATGTACGTGAAGATGAGTAAAATCCATAAATAAAAAATTGCTTCAAGATTATATATTAACTTTTTTGCCCCTAAAAATCAAGTTTTTTAATCAAAAAATCGCGATAAATCGCGATTTTATATATTGGACCCAGTGAGAATCGAACTCACATCTCCGCAATGCGAATGCGGTGTATTACCATTGTACTATGGGCCCTTATATTAATAGTTTAAAATTTGCAACCAAGTAGCCAACACCAAATGGTCCCTCATATGAAAGTTTTTCAAAATTTACATTATCCATTCCAATTTTTGATAATGTTCCAAGTAAAATAATAATTGATCTATAGCCACATTCTCCTGCTTTTTCAACTAAATCTTGATCCATATTTAAAATACCATTGATATCTTTTTTCTCTAAGAGTTTTATTAATTTTTGATCAAACTCTTTTCCTTTTATTGAAAATCCTGCGGGTGCATCGGGGGTTAATCTATGAGAAAGATCACCCGAAGCAATAATTCCAATTTTTTTCTCAGAATTTTGAATAATTTTTCCTAAAGTTTTTCCAAATTCAAAATGTATTTGATTATTAAGCAAGCAATAGTTTAAAATTATAATTTTTGGTTTTTTGTTTTGACATAGATAATAAAGGGGCACTAGTGTACCGTGATCAAGAAGAGGATAGTTAATTTCTCTTATAGGAATATTTTTAAATGATAATAAAATTTTTTTTGCTAAATCAATATCTCCCTCAAATGACATTTTTGTTTTTAAATCTCCAAAATTTGAAAAACCACCGATAAATTTATCTTTAATGTTTAATGTAAAAAAGTAAGGATCAAATGGAGCATGGGGTGATATAATTAAAAGAGAATCTATCTCTTTTTTTTCAAAGATATTTTTTAAGTCTTCCAAAGCCTTGATAGTATTTTTTACTTTTTTTAAATCTTGTATTTCGCCAATCGTTGGAATAATAATCGGAGGATGTGGACTGATACAAGCAAATTTTAACATTTTTATTCTTCGTGTATTTTTATTTTTATTCCGTTATCTTCTTTGGGTAATTTTGTTGTTTGCTCAATAATATTTAAATCCTCTTGACAATTTGAGCATTTTCCATTTTTATCGAATCTTTCGATAAAATATCCTGTTCTATTTATCATTTTTTTATGACATTTTGGGCAATATGTGTCTTCTGAGGCAAGGCCAGGTACATTACCTGCATAAACATATTTTAGACCTTCATCAAGTCCAATTTGACAAGCATCTTTTATATCTTGAATTGGTGTAGATGGAAGTGTTCTTAATTGCCAAGAAATTTCTGGGAAGAATCTAGATATATGCCAGGGGGTTTCGCTTCCCAATTCATTTTTAATAAATTTTGCTATTTTTTTAATATCCGAGATAGAAGTAATGTCAGATATAAAAAGAGTCGTAATCTCAACCCAAATTCCTCTTTTTTTAAAATTTTTTAAATTTTCCAAAATAGGATGCAATCTACCTTTACAATATTTTTGATAAAATTCCTCTGAAAAACTTTTAAGATCAACATTAATAGCATCAAGATAAGGAGAAATTATTTCAATTAAATCTTTTGACATAAAACCATTAGAAATCCAGCAATTTTTTATTCCTTTTTGTTTTGCCAGTTTCATTATTTCAAGAGCATATTCAAAGAAGACAGTTGGTTCTGTGTATGTATAAGAAATTGATGGGATTTTATATTTTAAAGCGATTTCTATAATTTTTTGGGGGAGAAAATTTTGTCCATCAATTTTCCCATCTATTTTAGGGCCTTGTGAGATTTGCCAATTTTGACAATTTCTGCAAGCAAAATTGCAGCCAACTGTGCAGAGAGAAAGTGTTTGTGATCCGGGTAAAAAATGAAAAAACGGTTTTTTTTCAATAGGATCGATGTTTAAAGAATTAATTCTGCCCCAAACAAGAGAAAAAAGTTTACCATATTTATTTTCTCTTACTCCACATTTTCCTCTTTTTCCTGGTGCAATAATACAAAAGTGATTACAAGCACGACATTGAACAGATTGATTTTTTACTATAGTTTTATAAAGCAATGCTTCTTTCATACATTTAATTTTATCATTTCTTGCAGAAAATGCAAGAGAAGGTTATAATATTATAATACATTATCAAAGCAGATTTACGCTACCAAAGACGCCGAAATACGCCAAATTATAACCCAAAAGTTAAAAACACAAGTCAAAACCAAAGACGTTCGAATTGTTCGAAATATTCAAGTTACTAGTTTTAAGTTGTTAGTTATAAGTTAATTCTTTAATTCTTTAATTCTTTAATCCATACTATCTATGAAAAAAAGATTATTTATCGCTATTCCTATTCCAGAAGAGATAAAAAATGAAATCATTTTATATAAAAAAGAAAAAAAATTAAAAAAATTAAATTTAAAATGGCAGGCTCGTGAAAATCTTCATATAACTATTTTATTTTTAGGTTGGCAAGATGAAAATAAAATTGACAGTATTATATCTGCAATTCAAAAATCACTTTTTGGGTTTAAGCCATTTTTAATAGAACTTAATTTAATTTGTTTAGGGCCTAAAAGAGAAAACCCACGACTTATTTGGATTCAAGGTAAAAAAAATTTAGAAATTGAAAATTTACGAAATAAATTAATAAGAAATTTAGAAAATCAAAATATTTTTTTTCAGAAAGAAAAAAGGTCATTTCAAATTCATATTACCATTGCCAGGGCAAGGGGAAAAGAACTTTATGGTGTTTTTTTTCAAAAGGAAATTTTTATTCCATTTTCCGCCCAAAAAATTGTTTTATTTGAAAGTATATTGAAAAAAACAGGAGCAGAATATAAAATAATAAAAAGTTTTATTTTAAATTAATTATGAATATTCATTTTATTGGCATTGGAGGAATTGGGGTTTCTGGTTTGGCTCAATATTATCTTGCAAATGGAGACCGTGTTTCTGGTTCAGATTTAGTTGATTCAGATATAATTAAGCTTCTTAAAAAAAAAGGAGCTAAAATTTTTATAGGAGAGCACAAAGCAAGCAATTTAAAAAATGATGTTAATTTAGTAATTTGCAGCCCTGCTATTTCGCAAAGTAATCCTGAGGTTATTCGAGCAAAAAAATTAAAAATAAAAATTAAGACCTATCCCCAAGCACTCGGTGAATTAACAAAAAAATATTTTACCATTGCTGTGTCAGGAATGCATGGTAAAAGTACAATATCAGCAATGGTTTCATTAATTTTAGAGAATGCAGGGCTCGATCCAACAGTAATTATTGGAACAAAATTAAAGGAATTTAATAATTCAAATTTTAGAAAAGGTAAAAGTCAATATCTTGTGATCGAGGCAGATGAGTATAGGGCATCGTTCTTAAATTATTTTCCAAAAATTATTATTTTGACAAATATTGAAAAAGAGCATTTGGATTTTTATAAAAATCTCGATCATATTTTAAATACATTTAAAAAATATATACTTCGCCTTCCTCAAGATGGATTTTTGATAGCAAATAAAGATGATAAAAATATTAAAAAGATATTAAGCGTAAAACCTGTTAATTATCAATTTAAAATAAAATTTTATTCTCTTAATCAAAAGGATACAAAAAAGTTAAAAAAGATTTTAAAAATACCAGGAAAACACAATGTTTCAAATGCTCTGGCTGCTTTAACATTAGCAAGGATTTTGAATATTTCTGATAAAATTAGTTTTAATACATTGGCAAATTATAAAGGTGCTTGGCGTCGGTTTGAAATTATAAATCCTGATAAAAACGGGTATCTTCGTGGAAGTAAACCAAAAATTACCTTAATTTCTGATTACGCGCATCATCCGACAGAAATCAAATCAACGATTCAGGCAGCAAAGGAGAAATTTCCAAAAAGGCGGCTTTGGGTCATTTTTCAACCACATCAATATCAAAGAACAAAAAAACTTTTTTCAGATTTTACTCAAGCATTTAATAGTGCGGATAAAATAATTTTAACTGAAATTTTTGATGTTGCTGGAAGGGAAAAAAATAAAGATATCTCCTCAAACGATCTTAAAGAAGCGATTCTAAAGAAAAATCATGAGAAAGAAATTTATTTTATTAAAAATTGGCGGGATATTCCTTCATTTTTAAAGCCAAAATTAAAAAAAGATGATGTTGTTTTAATAATGGGAGCAGGAGATATATATAAAATAATTTTCAATTTTAAATAATTTTTAATTTTTTTATGTCAAGTTTTTCTCGGCCGATTGCTAATTTTTTAGCGCCTAATTTAGAAAAAGATGATACCCTTTTAGCCTTAAAGGTAATTTTTCAACCATGGATATGGAAAGAAGGAAAATTTATTTACGAGTTCGAAAAAATATTTAATGATTATTTTCAGTTTGTTGATGCTATTTCATTTAATAGCGGACGGGCTGCTCTTTTTGCTATTTTAAATAGTCTTTCGATTAAAAAAAATGATGAAATTTTAATTCAAGCATTTACATGTAATAGTTTGGTAAATCCAATTTTGTGGCAGCAAACAAAGCCAGTTTTTGTTGATATTGTTGGAGTAAATAACAATGGCTTTTTAGATTTAAATTTAGACCCTATTGATTTAGAGAAAAAAATAACAAAAAATTCAAAAGCAGTGATTGTCCAACATACATTTAGTCAGCCAGCAGATATTGAAAAAATTCAAGAAATTTGCAAAAAATATAATCTTTTTTTAATTGAAGATTGTGCCCACTCTCTTGGAGTAAAATATAAAGGTAAGTTGCTTGGGACATTTGGAGATGCTTCTTTTTTTAGTTTTGGTAGAGACAAAATTATTTCCTCTACATTTGGTGGTATGGCTGGTAGTAGCAATAGTTTACTGGCATCTAAAATTAGAAAATTTCAGAAAGATTTAAATTATCCATCATATTTTTGGATTTTTCAGCAACTTTTTCATCCAATTATTTTTTCACTTATTTTACCAACATATAATTCTGGATTTGGTAAATTTCTTTTATATTTTTTCCAAAAAATTAAGCTTCTTTCAAAAGGCACTTCATATGAAGAAAAGCAGGGGAGAAAACCTAATTTTTTTCCAAAGAGATTTCCAAATGCTCTTACAATTTTAGCGAAAAATCAATTTTTAAAACTTGAAAAATTCAATAGAAGGCGGCAAGAAAATACAAAATTTTATTTTGAAAATTTACCAGATAATTTTATTCTTCCAACGGAAAGGGGAGACATTCAATTTTTAAAAATGTTTCCGATTTTAGTTGAAAATCAAAAGGAGATTTTGTCAGAATCAAAAAAATATGGTATCATATTTGACGATCAATGGTATCAAAGTCCAATAATGCCGCCGGGGACCGATCTTTCAAAAATGCAATATAGAATGGGTTCTTGTAGAAAAGCAGAGGAGGTTGCTTCAAAGATAATTAATCTGCCAACCAATCCAGCAGTTTCAAAAAATGACTTGGATAGGGTTTTAAATTTTATAATAAAATATGCAAAACCAATTGAGTCTTAATATTATAGATAAAAAAGATATTTGGGAAGATTTTTTTAAAAATGTAGAAAAAAAAAGTTTTCTTCAATCATGGAATTGGGGTGAGTTTCATAAAAAAATAGGAAAGAAAAATTGGCGTTTTGGAATTTTTAAAGATGGCGATACAGTAGGGACATGTCAGATTGTTAAAGAAATTGCAAAAAGAGGAACATTTTTAGCTATTACCCATGGTCCTACAATTAAAAATTTTGAGAATTTAAATTTTAATGAAAAGTATGATATTTTAAACTTTCTTTTTAGAAAAATTAAAGATTTGGGTAGACAAGAAAAAGCAGATTTTATTAGGGTTGGTTCAATTTTTGAAAGAAATCAAGAAAATAAAGATATTTTTAAAAAAATGGGTTTTAGAGATGCGCCTACATTTTTAAATGCTGAAGAAACTTGGGTTTTGGATCTTTCTTTGGGAGAAGAAGAACTTTTAAAAAATATGGCAAAAAGGACAAGATATTCTATTAAAAGGGCCCAAAGAGAAGGAGTTATTATTGAGAAATCAAATAATATTCAAGATATTGATAAATTTTATAAAATTTATCAGCAAACTACAAAACGTAAAAATTTTGCTTCTTATCCCATTGATTATTTAAAAAAAGAATTTGAAAATTTTTCAGTTGACAATGGAGTAGTATTATTTTTTGCCATAGCAAAAGGTGAAATAGTGTCATCTGCAATTATTATTTTTTGGCAAGATATTGCTATTTATCACCATGGCGCTTCTTTAAAAAAATATTCTAATCTTTGTGCCTCAGAACTTTTACAATGGGAAGTTATTAAAGAGGCAAAAAAGAGAGGGATAAAATATTATAATTTTTGGGGCATTGCACCTGAAAATCAAAAAAATCATCCCTGGCAAGGATTTACATTTTTTAAAAAAGGTTTTGGTGGTTTTGAAGAAAAATATTTAAAAACACAGGATATGCCACTAACATTAAAATATTGGCCTTGTTTTTTATTTGAAACACTAAGAAGAAAAAAAAGATACGGATATTAATTAAATAGTATTATAATAAGGGATATTTATGTCCTCAAGAAGATATTATAAAAATAGAAAAAAACATTATAGATATTATCAAAGAAAAAATCCTTTATATAAAAAGAAGTGGTTTTGGAAATTAACTTTCGGTCTATTTATATTTTGTGGCACTATATCTTTATTTTTTTATTTACCAATTTTTCAAATTCAGGAAATTAAAATAGAAGGATATAAAAGTAATAAGGATTTTTTAACTTTTTATAAGAGCGTATTTAATAATCAAAATATTTTCTTTTATTTTTTTTCAAATTTAAATAATCAAGTTTTAAAATCTTTTCCAGATATTAAAAATATTAGCGCTAGTTTTGTTTTTCCTAATGAAATTAATATCAAAATTCAAGAAAGAAAGCCGATATCATTGGTTTGTAATCAAAATAGTGATGCATCTTGCTTTATAATGGATAATTCTGGTATACTTTATAAAAAAAGTAATTCGCAAGAAGGAAGTAAAGAACTTCTTTTAATAAAAACAAAACTTGATCTCAATTCTTTAAAATTACCAATCAAATTTTTAGATGAGTCAACATTAAAAGATGTCAATTTAATTTTAGATATTTTAGAAAAAAACAAATTGGGATTATCTTATTTCGAATTAAATTTTGATGATATTGTCGCACATCTTAGAGATGGATCAATAATTTATTTTTCAAAAAAAAATATTGAAAATGAAGTTTTAAATTTATCTTTTGTTCTTGAAAAAGAAGTTATTAAGCCGGGTAATTTTAAAGTTATCGATTTGAGAAGCGAAGAAGATAGGATCATTTTTTATTAATATAAATATATGTTTTTTAAAGGAAAACAAACAAGCTTGGGTATAGATATTGGCACCTCATCAATAAAATTAGTTGAACTTCAAAAGGAAGGAGAATTTATTCATCTTAAAAATTATGCTGAGTATAAACCAGAAGATGATTTAAAAGATCTTATTACATTTCGTTCAAGTATGACACCATTTTCAGAGACTGAATTAACATCTATTTTAAAAAATATAATTTCTGCCAGCGGTATAGAAAGCAGGAGAGCAAATTTTTCTATCCCTGTTTTTTCAAGTTTTTTGACACTTATTGAAATGCCACAAATGTCTGATGAGGATATTGCTCGAGCAATTGAATTTCAAGCAAATAAATATATTCCTGTTCCTCTTTCAGAAGTATTTTTAAATTGGGTTGTGATAAGAGAGAATAATAATAGTATTCAACAAAATAGTAAAGATAAAGTTGAAGTTCTTCTTGTTGCTGCGCCAAAAGATATAATTGAAAGATATAGCAGGCTTGCTTCAGATGTTGGATTTGAATTAGGGCTCCTTGAGGTTGAAAATTTTTCTTTAGTACGATCGCTTTGCAGTAGTAAAAATTTAAATTTAATTATTGATATAGGAGCAAGAACAAGTTCTGTTACTATAGTTGATAACGGTTTTATTCGTCTTTCAAGTTTTTTGGAATTTTCTGGTTTTCATTTTACTAAAGCGATTACTGAAAGATTAAAGGTGGATGAGGCTCGTGCTGAGAGATTAAAGATGGAGAATGGTCTTCTTAAAAAACCACAGAATCAAGTAAGGGAAGCAATTTTACCATTATTTGATAAACTGTCTTTTTTTGTTGAAAGTGCCATTAGTATTTATCTTGGTAAGAATCCTGATAAAGAATTTGAAAAAATTATTTTAACTGGAGGATCATCTCGCATACCAGGCATTTTAGAATATTTTTCAGAAAGATTTAAAATTCCAGTTGAAAAAGGAAACCCATTTTTTAAAATTTCATATCCTCAGATTTTGAAAGATAAAATTCAAGAAATTGCTCCTAATTTTTCAATTGCTTGTGGACTTGCCCTGGGAGATTTTGAAGTTTAATAAATAAACTTGATTTTTTTTAAAAAAACCAATAAAATAAATAAATAAGTATAATTTTATGGCACAGATAAGTTTATCGCCAACACAAAAAACTAAAGAGACCAAAAAAGGATTTAATTTTACATTCGATAAATTTTTTTGGAACGTTTTTGGTTTTGTGCTTTTTATTTTTATTATTACACTGCTTCTTTTTTTATATAAAGGATATCTTCAAAACAATGCAAAACTTGCAGAAGAGGAACTTGCTAATATAAGAAAAGAAAGAGATATTGATTTTGAAAGAAGGATGGTTAAAGATTTTAGAAAACTTTTTGAGGTGAACTCTCTTTTACAAGATCATAAAACAGTAGTTCCTGTGTTTAGTTATATTGAGTCAAGTACACATCCAAAAGTGGTCTTTCAAAAATTTGAGCTTGATGTATCGTCTAAGACTCTTAATTTATCTGGAATTACAGATGATACCATGGCCTTTACCATTCAATCAGAGGTATTTAATAGAGCTGCAGAAATTAAAAATTCAGAAATTACAAATTTAAATGTTGGCCAGGGAATAGTTAATTTTAATGTAAAATTAACTCTTGATCCCAGTCTTTTTAAAGCAAAATAATTTAATAAATTAGTATGGAATCAACAACAGAATTAAAAAATCAAAGAGCGCTTACTGTATTTTTGGGAGTTGTTTTAGTTGGTCTTATTACATATTTTGGTATTATACCACTTATTAAATCAATACAAGAGGAAAAAATTAATTATCTTAAACTTCAATATAGTATTAATGAAGAAAAAAAGATAATTGGTGATTTAGCTGATTTAACTAAGGAGTATAAAAAATACGAAGAGAGTACTTTTAAAAAATTAAATAAAATTTTGCCAGATAATATCGATCAATCTATTATACTAGTTCAACTTGATGCTTTGGCTTTTAGTAATGGTGCTTCGCTTCAGTCATTAAATTTCGGAACCCCCACCCAAGTAATATTTGGTGCAAAAAATATTCAACAAACTCAAGAAACTCAAGAAACACAACAAACTCAACAAACTCAAGCAACACAAGAAATAAGGGGAAATGTAGAGGGAACTACTGGAACCACTATCAACTCTATTCCTATAAATATTTCTATTGTTGGTAATTACCTTTCTATTAAAAATTTTTTAAATGCACTATATAGAAATTTACGTTTATTTGAAGTTGATTCGGTAAATTTTCAATCCCCTCAAAAAAGTGAAAAAGGTGAAGTTCTTTATACGGTTAATATTTCTTTAAAAACATTTTACAAAGGTCAACCTGAAAAAACTGAAGAGTTGAGCGGTGAAGCTACTTCGAGTCCTTCACCAAGTCCTTCTTCTACATTTTAGAATATTATGAAAGTTGCTTTTTCTACAACGCCATCAGAAAAAAAAGAAAAAAAGGGTTTTCCCATATTTTTTGTTTATTTGATTTTATTTTTAATAGTAGTTGGTCCAATTGCTTTTTTTGTTTTCCAAACGCCATCTCAGGAAGAAATTCAATCTAAAATCACTGAGGGCCTAACTCAAGCAGAAATAAATGAAATGAAAAAAGCCCTTCCTTTAGTGAAAAATATAGAAGTTCTTAAGGAACTGAAAGTTGAGGGTATGACTGTTGTACCTTATAGTCCTGAAGAGATAGACATATCAAGAGTTCAGATTGGGAAATCCAACCCATTTCTACCAACAGAGTAAAATAATTTTTAAATTATCTCTTTGTGTATCATTTTAATTTAAATAGATTTATTTTATGCCTTCTAATTTTTATAACTATTTAGTAGAAAAAAATATTATTTCTAAAGAGAAATTAATTGAAGCCCAAAAGAAAAGTAAAGAAAGTTTAATATCTTTACAAGAAGTATTACTTCAAGATTATATAGAAGAAGAAGTTTTTTTTAGAGCAAAAAGTGAATTTTTTAATATTCCACTTCGCCATATTAGCAAAGAAGAAATTGCTCCTGGTGTTATTGACGAGATTTCAGAAGAAATAGCAAAAAGTTATTATATAGTTCCCATTGCAAGGACTAAAGATAGATTAGAAGTGGGTATTGTTAATCCAGAAGATTTTACTGTTAATTCTGTTTTAAATTTTATTGCCAGGCAACATCATATTAAAGTTAAGACTTTTCTTATAACACTATCGGATTTTAATTCAATTTTTCAACAATACGGTGAAATTAAAGGTGAGGTTGAAAATGTATTATCTGAACTAGAAAAAGAGTCCGAAACTATAAAGGAAGCAACTAAAGAAATAGAGGAAGAAATAATTGCCGAAGCACCAATATCAAAAATTGTTGCTGTAATAATTAGACACGCAGTTACTGGAGGTGCTTCAGATATTCATATCGAACCATTTGGTAGTAAATTAAGAGTGAGATTTAGGGTGGATGGTATTTTGTATCCATCTTTGTTTTTAGAAAAAGAAATTTTAGCCCCGATTGTTTCGAGATTCAAAATTTTGGCAAATTTAAGAATTGATGAAACAAGGGTTCCACAGGATGGTAGATTTTTTGCAAATATTCTTGGTAGACGAATTGATTTTAGAGTAGGTACATTTCCCACAAGTTTGGGAGAAAAGGTTGCTATTAGAGTACTTGATCCTGAAAAAGCAATTGTTAGTTTAGAAGAACTCGGTCTTAATGAAAGGAATAGAAAATTAATTGAACAAACATCAAATCTGCCATTTGGTCTTTTAATATTTTCTGGACCTACAGGTTCTGGAAAAACAACTACTCAGTATGCAATTTTAAAAGGATTAAATAAGGAAAATGTAAATATAGTTTCTTTAGAAGATCCGGTGGAATATTTAATTGATGGTATTAATCAATCTCAGGTTAAACCAGAAATCGGTTATGATTTTTCCTCAGGTCTTCGAGAGATAGTTAGACAGGATCCTGATATTATAATGATTGGGGAAATTAGAGATAAGGAAACAGCGAATTTAGTTACGCATGCTGCTTTGACTGGTCATTTGGTTTTAAGTACCTTGCATACTAATAATGCTATAGGTACCCTTGTTAGGTTAAGGGATTTGGGCGTTGAAGATTATCTTATACCTTCAACACTTCGTCTTTCTGTAGCCCAAAGGCTTGTAAGGCGTCTTTGTCCGCATTGTAAAGAAAAAATTAAAGCCAATCCACTTCAAGAAAAAATTATTAAAGAAGAGATTGAATCGCTGCCGCCCAGTGAAAAAAAGAAAGTTAATTTACCAAAAGATATTTATATCTATAAACCAATTGGTTGTTCAAAGTGTGCTGGACGAGGAACTAAGGGCCGAATTGGGCTTTTTGAGGTTTTAAAAATGACTCCACAGTTGGAAGAGATGATTTTAAATAATTTTTCTCCAAATGAGTTTATTAAAGAAGCAAAACATCAAGGAATGATTACTTTAAAGCAAGATGCTATTTTAAAAATTCTTGACGGTCTTATTTCTTTTGAGGAAGCGATGAAAGAGGTAGAGGTTTCTTTCTAATTTTATAATATTTAAATATTATGATTAATCAAGAATATTTAGAAAAAATTTTTTCAGAAGCTCTTACCAGAGGTGCTTCAGATGTTCATTTTTCGGTAGGTAGACCCCCAATATTAAGAATTGATGGGGAACTTGAAGAAATTGAAAGGGAGAAAGTTCTTACCCCAGAAGATGCAAGTAGTCTTTGTCCTCTTTTAATGAAAAAAGAGCAACAAGAGATTTTTTATATAGAGAAGGATATGGATTTTGCCTATGATTTTCAAGGTAAAATTAGGATGCGAATAAACGCTTTTTACCAAAGAGGATTTGTAAGTTTTGCTATAAGAATTATTCCTCCTCAAATTAGAACAATAGAAGAGTTGCATTTGCCTTCTATCCTACATACTTTCACTTCGATGCAGCAAGGTCTTATTTTAGTATGTGGACCTGCTGGACATGGAAAGTCAACAACCTTAGCAGCAATGGTTGATGAAATTAATCATAAACGAAAAGAACATATAATAACAATTGAAGATCCTATTGAGTATATTTTTCAGCAAGATAAATCAATTATTAATCAAAGGGAATTAGGGTTTGATACAAAAGATTATCCAACTGCTTTGCGTGCTGCGCTTCGTCAAGATCCTGATGTTTTACTTATTGGAGATATGAGAGATAGAGAGACTATGTCAGCTGCTTTGACTGCTGCCGAAACCGGTCATTTAGTTTTTTCAACATTACATACAAATTCTGCCTCTCAAACTATTGACAGAATTATTGATAGTTTCCCACCAGATCAACAAGATCAAATTCGTATTCAACTTGCTTCAAGTTTTGCCGGGGTTATTTCTCAAAGATTGCTTCAAAGAATTATGGGAGGCAGGATACCAGCTTGTGAAATTATGGTTGCATCTCCAGCAATTTCTAATTTAATAAGAGAAAAAAGAACTTTTGAAATAGATGTTGTTATTTCAACAAGTCGTGAAAAGGGAATGATATCTTTAAATCATTATTTAGCCGAATTAATTAATCAAAGGGAAATTACTTTTGAAGAAGCATCTAAATATTCTTTAAATCCAAGAGAGCTTAAATTAATTCTTAAGAGAATTTAATTTTAAATTATAAATAAAATGAGGTTTAAATATAGAGCATTAACAAAAACAGGAAAGGTTACAGAGGGGAGCGTAGAAGCCAATAGCGAGGATTCGGCTTTAGAAATCTTGCAGTCAAGAAATTTAATTGTTACCTATTTAGAAAAAGAAACAGTAATTGATGAAGAAAAACTTAAAAATAAAAAACTTAAGGCCCAAGATTTAGTTTTTTTCTTTAGGCAGCTTTCTATTTTAGTAAAATCAGGAGTGTCTTTGGTAGAAGCATTAACTGCTGTGAAGGACCAAGTGGAAGATAAAGATTTTCGAGATATTCTCTCTTTAATTATTTTTGATGTAGATGGAGGAATGTTACTTTCAAAAGCCTTTTCTAAATTTAAAAATATTTTTTCAATTTATATTATAAAAGTTATAGAGACAGGAGAGATAACAGGACGTTTAGCGGCAATTCTTGAACATTTAGCAGATCATGTCGAAAGAAATTATATATTAACTTCAAAAATTAAGGGTGCATTTTATTATCCTATTGCTGTTTTGGTTTTATGTTTCATAGTTATTTTAATAATGTTGATTTTTGTTATGCCA
The DNA here is from genome assembly GCA_028697615.1 of Minisyncoccota bacterium. GTDB lineage: Bacteria > Patescibacteriota > Minisyncoccia > Minisyncoccales > JAQVET01. The sequence continues at coordinate 869 of JAQVET010000001.1, read as the reverse complement.
AAAATTGAAGGAGTTTTCGATGAATTTGATGCACAACTTCCTTTGCCCACTAGGATTATTTTGGGTATTAGTAATTTTTTGATGAAATATGGCATTATTGTACTTTTAATATTGGTTGGTGTTGTAGTAGGTTTATGGCGATATATTAAGACGCCACAGGGTAAAGAAAAAAAAGATAGGATCGAACTTAAAATTCCAGTTATTGGAGAATTACTGACAACTATTAATTTAGCAAGAATTGCTGAAAATTTAGGGACACTTATTCAGGGCGGTGTTCCCATCGCCCAATCCATAAGCACTACTGCTGAAGTAATTACTAATAGTGAATTTCACCATGCCCTTGTTGAGTCAGCAAAAGGCGTAAGAAGGGGAGAAACACTTTCATCAAATTTGTCTCGTTTTAAAATTATTTCCCCTGTTTTTATTCAAATTGTATCTGCTGGAGAGAAAAGTGGTAACCTTGGTGATATTCTTTTAGATATTTCTCGATTTTATTCTAACCAAGTTGATCTTGCAGTTGGTAGTTTAATGAGTCTTTTAGAGCCAACTTTAATTGTAATAATTGGAGTTGTTGTTGGGTTTATAGCAGCAGCTGTTCTATTACCAATGTACAATCTTGCTGGTTCAATGTAATTTTATCTATTTTAATTCATTTATTAAATAATCTTTCTTAATTCGAAGGTGGATTTTTTATTAATTTTATTTTAAAATGTTATTTAATTATATTTCGCTGGTTTTCTAGTGGTAGAATATTCATTCTGGACGTGCTAATCTTGATTGCTAAGTAAATTGTTTAAATTGCGGGGTCGTCTAATGGTAGGACATCGCGCTCTGGACGCGGTAATCTTGGTTCGAATCCAGGCCCCGCA